>NZ_JALVTW010000034.1 GCF_027023985.1 Persephonella sp.
CAACTTCACCGCTAATATGAACCTTTTGTGTAAGGAAAAATGAAAATAGAACCAAAACACCTGTGATAAACAGTGAGTAATTTATATTGATAAACGGCTCTATCTCTCTTTTTATTCCAATTTTATCTATAAGTTTAAAAAGTAAAACTGGAATAAGAACAACTTTTATAACAAAAGTCAATATGGCAGTCATATAAAGATCAGCAAATCCTGAATAAACCGCTATAGTTGATATGGAAAGTGCAAGGAAAAATGATTGAACAGCATAAGTTTTAACAGAAAAATAAAGTCTATCACTAAAAATCTGCATGATTGCAAATATAAGCACGAAAGCACTTAAAAGCTGAATGATATCAGATATACTCATAATCTTCACCTCAAAGGTAATAAACAACAAGTGAGATTAAAGCAAGGACAAAACCAAAGGTCATAAGGTCTGGAACTCTGAAAAATCTAAGTTTTGCAATAGAAATCTCAATAAAAGCGATAGGAACGGCAAATATGAATATTTTTATCAGGAAGAAAACTATCCCTAAAACCACAGAAGCAAATGTGGTTTCGTTGTATAAACCAATAGGAACAAATATATTAGATGCAAGGGTTAAAAACAGTGTTAGTTTTATCCATGAAGATATTTCAAACAAAGCCAGATCTCTACCTGATGCCTCAAGTATCATTGCTTCGTGAACCATTGTAAGCTCAAGGTGTGTTTCTGGATTATCAACAGGCATTCTGCCGTTTTCTGCGAGAGCTAGAACAAGAAGTGCCATTAATGCAAAAACGGAAGAGATAGGGAACTGTGAAAAACCTGCCTGATGAATTTTTGCAAATATCTCGCTGATATTAGTTGTTCCTGTTTGAAGGGCAAAAGTAAAAATAACCATCATAAGCGCAGGTTCTGCAAGGGCGGCAATTGTCATCTCTCTACTTGATCCAAGTCCACCAAAGGCACTTCCCTGATCCATTCCGTAAAGGGCAAGGAAAAATGTTCCAAGGGCAAGAACATAAACAAATGCGATTATATCTCCTGTGAATGATAAAAGGGTGTGGCTGTTAAAAACAGGAAGAAAACTTGCAGTTATCAGGGTAGAAATCAAAACAACATAAGGTGCAACTTTTGAAATCCATGACGCATCATCTGATAAAACGACTTCTTTTTTAAGAAGTTTATAAATATCTCTGTATCCCTGCCATACGGAAGCACATTTTTGACCTCTTAAATAACATTTAACTTTATGTGTAAATCCCTTTATAAAAGGAGAAATCAAAATCAGTATAAAAAACTGAATAAGCCCAATTATCAGATTTTCCATCAGTTCCCACCTCCGGAAAACCAAACAACATAAATCAGGAGAATAGTAAGGGTAAGACTTATAAATCCAAGGTATATATGTATAATCCCCATCTGGAAAATGTTTCTGATCCATAAAAGGAAAGATAAAAGCAGATTTGTTATTTTTGTAATCACTATTTCAAAAATATCTGATATAGAAGCTTCGTATTTTTTTTCTGGTAAGAAATATTTCTGTTTATTCTCAACAGAAACAATTTTTTCAACAGGTCTATAAAGAACAGCAAAAATCTTTTTTATCGGCTGGGAGAAACCTGTTGCAGAATACTGGGCTTTAGGATTAACTTCATCAAGACCGCATTTCCATGTTTCATATTTTCTAACTTTTGTTTTTCCATAAGTTTTTATCAGAACATATATTCCCATTCCGAATACTAAGCCTGCAATTAATAGACCAAAAGGTGAAATTCTACCAAGGCTATAATCTGTCGCAATTAGTATCAAACCTGCATAAAGATTAACATGGTTATAAATATCTATACCTATAAGGGCATAAATAGGTTTTGATATTAAATCCACAACTGCAAGAGGGAAAACACCAAAAACAAAACAAAGAACAGTTAAAATACCCATACCTATCAGCATAAATATTCCTACTTCTGTGGCGTTTCTACTTGCTTCTGATCTTGGATTTCCAAGCAAAGAAACACCTATAACCTTGACAAAACTTGCAGCTGCAAAAGCCCCTGTTAACGCAAGCATTGAAGCAAAAATAGGAACAAAAATCTTAACGGTATTTATATCTATCTTTGTGCTTAAAATCAAAGACATATAAGTTAGCCATTCACTAACAAAACCATTAAAAGGTGGCAGTGCAGATATAGAAATAGAGCCAATTATTATGAATAAAGATGAAAGGGGCATAGCCTTTATAAGCCCGCCATACTTTTCCATATTTTTTGTATGGGTTTTAAACAAGATAGAACCTGCACCTAAAAATAGTAGTCCTTTAAATAATGCATGGTTATAAACATGGAATAAGGCAGCAAGCAAAGCCAGTGCTGATAAAACAGGAAAATTAGTTGCAGCAAAAAGCATTGAGCTACCAAGGCCAAGAAGAATAATCCCGATATTTTCCATACTGCTGTAAGCCAGCAGTTTTTTTAGATTTGTCTGGACATATGCAAACATAATTCCAAACAGGGCAGAAACAGCACCTATAAAAAGAACGATAAATCCAAACCACCACGGAATATCAGTTAGAAACTGGAAATAATATCTAACAAGCATATAAATAGCTGTTTTAATCATTACACCAGACATCAAAGCCGAAACATTTGAAGGAGCTACAGGGTGAGCCTTTGGAAGCCATATATGAAGAGGGAAAATTCCCGCCTTTGTTCCAAAACCTATTAGAGCAAATATAAAAGCCCAGAATTTAGCATTATCCGGTATATCTGCCGAAAACCAGTCTTTAAAATCAAGACTTCCTGTATTTATAAACATTATAAGAAAAGAAAGAATTATAAACGCCGTTCCAAAATGAGTCATTAAGATATAAATAAATCCAGACTTTTTGTTTTCTTCATTTTTATACTCAAAAATAACAAGGAAAAAAGATAAAACAGACATTATTTCCCATGAGATTAAGAAGATAAAAGCGTTAAAGGATGTAAGAACAAGAATTAAAGACAATATGAAAGAGTGAAATAAGAATGCGAATAAGGATTTATTCTTAAACTCTTCTATGTAGTTAAGGGAATATATGGAAACTGCAAAAGCCAGCGTTGATACCACAAGTATAAAAAATGCCGAAAGTTTATCTATGTAAAAAGATAGATTTAAATACGGAATATTTGTGCCAAGGCTAAAGGAAACAGTATCTCCATTTAGTAAAAAATTTATACTTAAAAGAGCTACTATAAGTGTTGCTATTATCTGGATATAGAAAGAGATTTTATATTTTGGTGAAGTAATTACAGGAAGGAAAAAAAGTAAAAACAAACTCCATAAAAAACTACTGCCCTCTTCCAATTACCGACCTCATGTTTTTATTTTCTAAATTATATTATAATAAAAATTCCCCCGAAGGGGAAAGGAGGGAGAGGGGAGGAGGTTTAGGAGAAAACTCGGGCTTCCTTGTTATTTTTATTATAGATAGTCAATGTGAAATAGCTGTGAAACTTAAAAGTATTCGTATATTAATATCTTTGTAGCTTCAGAGGGGATTTTATCAGGAATTTAAAAATTTTGAAACCTCAAGACTATGTACCTAAAAACTTGCTTTTATATATTAAGATGTAGTTCTAATTTTATAAAAGCTTATTTACCTAAGATAGAAATTTAATTTTCTTCTTTTTCCTTTTCTTCAATTTCTTTAAGAGCTTTTTCAAAATCACTTATATCTTGAAATTCATTGTATACAGATTTAAATCTCAGATATGCAACAGGGTCTATTTTTTTGAGTTTTTCCTGAACCAAATCCCCTATCTCTGTGCTTTCTACAACCAATTTCCCTTCTTCAAGCAGATATTTTTCTATTTCATCGGCTATTTCAACCATCTGTTTTTCTGATACAGGTCTGTTTTTGGAAGCAAGACGAATACCTCTTATAATTTTGTCTTTGTTGAAAGCTTCAGTAGTTCCGTTTTTCTTCTTAACTATAATTTTTTCTTCTTCGTATCTTTCATAGGTTGTAAATCTAAAGCCACAATCAAGACATTCCCTTCTTCTTCTTATCACAGTCCCATCTTTAGACTGTCTTGTATCAACAACCTTATCTTCAAGGGAACCACAATTTGGACATTTCATTTAGTTTTATCTTCCTCCTTAACTTCCTTATAAGATAATCCATAATAAATAAAGTGTCCCTGAATTTTATATTCCTTATTTAAATAAAACTTTGATACTACATCTGCTTTTGCGTCTTCTGCGGTATAGATGTAATACTCTAAAAGTGCGTCATGTCCTTTTATCCACAAGCCAAGAGGCTGAATTTTAATCTGTGGAAAAACTTTTAAAATAATTTCGTAGTATTTCTTAATGTTTTCTTTTCCTACAAGGGTTAATGTTTCAGGATATATCTCTTTGATTTTTGGGTCATAAAGTTCAGCTGTATCTGCATAACATTCCATAATTTTTTCTATATTGTGTTCATTCCATCCTTCTATCCATTTATCAACTGTTTCCTGAACCGGTGATTTCCCTTTCTTTTCCATTTTTCCTCCTATAATTGTTTAAATGTATCCTCAATCGCATTTAATGTTGCCGCTATATCCTCATCGCTATGGGCTGTGCTTAAGAAAGAAGCCTCAAACTGCGATGGAGCAAGGTATATACCTTTTTCCAGCATTAATTTATAAAACTTATTAAATAATTCAAGGTCTGAGGATTTTGCATCGGCAAAGTTTTTGACTTCTTTATCTGTAAAGAACATAGTTATCATAGAACCGACTCTATTAACTGTGGCTTTTATTCCGTATTTTTCAATAAGTTCTTTCATTCCCTTTTCTAATTTTGCACCTTTTTGGTCTAATTCTCCATAAGGGGATTTTTCCTTTAGGATTTGAAGTTGTCTTAAACCTGCTGCCATTGCAAGTGGATTTCCTGATAATGTTCCAGCTTGATAAACAGGTCCTTCAGGTGCTACATATTTCATAATTTCTGCTTTTCCGCCATAGGCACCAACAGGGAGACCTGCACCTATTACTTTACCCATTGTAGTCAAATCAGGTTCTATTCCGTAAAGCTCCTGTGCACCTCCAAGAGCAAGTCTAAAACCTGTCATAACCTCGTCCCATATAAGCAATGCTCCGTATTCTTTTGTGAGTTCTCTTAATCTCTGGTGATATTCTTTAGATGGGGCAACAACTCCCATATTTCCTGCAACCGGCTCTATAATTACACAGGCTATATCATCTCCGTATTTTTTAAATGCTTCTTCTACAGCATCTATATTGTTATAAGGAAGAACTATTGTAAGCTGTGCAAGTTCTTCAGGAATTCCCGGTGTTCCCGGTATTCCAAGTGTGGCAACCCCTGAACCGGCGGATACCAGTAAACTATCCCCATGTCCGTGATAACAGCCTTCAAATTTTATTATTTTTTTTCTGCCTGTATATCCTCTGGCAAGTCTGATAGCTGACATTGTGGCTTCTGTTCCTGAGTTCACAAATCTAACCATCTCTACAGATGGAACAGCCTCAACAACAGCCTTTGCCATTTTTATTTCAAGCTCTGTTGGTGCTCCAAAACTTGTTCCGTAGTTTGAGACCTGTTTTATTGCATTTATTATCTGGTCATGGGCATGTCCCAGAATAAGAGGTCCCCATGAAAGCACATAATCTATAAATTCATTTCCGTCAACATCCCATACTCTACTACCTTTTCCTTTAGCTATAAATAAAGGCTCCATTCCGAGTGCTTTAAATGCCCTCACAGGGGAGTTAACTCCGCCTACCAGATATTTTTGTGCTTCTTTAAATAACTCTTTAGATTTTTCTGTTTTCATGCCCTCTACCTTTGAAATTTTTTATTGAAAATTATACCAGAATAAGATATTGACATAGCCAATATGTATACTAAAATAAAAATTAAGGGGAGGGTTATATGGATATAAAAAATATTGTAAACAAGCTTAACCATCGAAGTTTCTTAATATTAGATAAAGATGGGAATATTATTTATTCCTCTAATCATAAAGAAAATCCACTAAAAAAGATAATTCCTGAAATTCAAATTGTTTCTTCTATATCAAATGAGCTGGTTAAAAATTTAGGAAGAGGAGATATATTTACTATTGGTTTTAATTCACCGGAAGGAAATATTCTGGTGGTAACCAATTCAAATTTCCATATAGCTGTTTTGTTGAATAAAGACGAAAATATAGAAAAATTAGAACAGGAAATACAGACATCGTTTGATTAATAAATGTTTTCAGGTTCTCCTTCCGGTCTTGTTTTCCATCTTTTATGAACCCAGAAATATTGCTCTGGATATTGGATAACAGCTTTTTCAACCTCTTTTGTATAAAGGGCAGTTAAATTTTTGATATCATCTTCTTCGTTTCCTGTTGATGAAAAATTTATTTTTTTAACAGAAATATTAAATTTATTGGAATTTCTATCATAAACTCCGTATGCAAAATATATTGGAAGTTTGAACTTAACAGCCAATTTTGCCGGAAATGTAACCGTAGATGCAGGAAGTCCAAAAAAATCAACAAAAACACCTCTGTGTCTTAGAGCATTCTGGTCAACAAGGAAGGATATTGTTTTACCTTCTCTGATGGCTTTTATAAAATCTTTTAACGGCTGGTCATGGAATATTATTTTTATTCCTGCTTCCTGTCTTATAGAGGTTATAAGGTCATTTAGTTTTTTATTTTTCATTCTATAGGCAAGGGAAATAAGTTTTTCTGTTTCAGAAGCTATACAGGCCCCACCTAATTCCCAGTTACCAATATGTGCAGATGTCAGTATCTTTGCTCCTTTTTCCTGCAGATATTCTTTTCCTTCAACAACTTGGTAAATCTCTGATAACTGGCCTGATTTTTTGTATTCTGGGATTTTGGGAAATTCGGCTAATACTTTTCCGAGATTTTGGAGGGAGGCCTTTCCTATCTGTAATTTCCAGTTTTTATTTTTTTCAGGAAAGGCTATATCAAGATTTTTTAGAATAACATCTTTTCTATATCCTAAATTCCAGAATAAACTCCCTATTGCTTTGCCAGTTTTTAAGGCTTTTTCCCTGTTTAATCTTTCAAAAATGGAAAAAAAAGAAGAGGCAAGAAGATAGGACATATTAAATCTCGCCTAATTTTTTAAGTGCCTTTACTGCCCTTTCAAATATTTTTTTGTCAGTAGGGTATGTAAGCATATTTTCAACTTCCTCAAATGGAACAAATTTAGCTTCATCTATTTCTTCTTTTTGAGGAACAATATCTCCGCCCACATATTTCATAAGATAGTAATAAACAAATTTATGAATTCTGGATAGCTCCATGCTATACCAATAATCGACTTCTCCAAGGTATTCAACTATTTCAGCGTCAACCCCTGTTTCTTCTTTAACTTCTCTGAGAGCTGCCTGGTCTCTCGGCTCTCCCCTTTCAATGTTCCCTTTAGGAAAACTCCATCTGTTTTTTACTCTAATCAGGAGAATTTCAAGTTTTCCTTCCTCATTTTTTCTGTAAACTACTCCACCGGCAGAAAATTCCCATTTTGTTTCCATTCACCCACCTCACTTTTATTTCATATAGATTAATATGAAAGTAGTTATTATAACCGAACCAATTATATTCATAAAGAACCCTACTTTTACCATCTGATTTATAGGAATTAAACGGCTTCCGTAAATAATCGCATTAGGGGGAGTGGCAATTGGCAGCATGAAAGCATAACTTGCAGCGATAATTATACCAAAAATGGGATAAAAAAGGTCAATATTCATCTCTTTCAAAATTCCAATTAAAATTGGTGCAAATGTGATAACTGTTGCTGTATTTGAACTAATTTCTGTAAGGAATATCATTGAAACAATAAGAATAAATATAAATAACACCGTCATATCAGGGGATACAACGGCTGCAACATGTTTTCCTATATAAGCAGCAAGTCCTGTTTTTATAATTAATTTTCCAAGGGCAATACCACCACCAAATAGCAGTATTGTATCCCAGTCAAGCTCCCTTAAATCTTTTGCTGTTAATGTTCCTTCACCTTTTCTGGCAGGTAATAGGAATAATAAAAATCCTGCTATTAAGGCTACAACTGCCTCAGGGATATGTCCTTTTAAAAATTTGTATAGTTCATGATTTCCAAGTAGATTTGCAAGCCCCGGCAGAATCCATAAAAACGCAGCAAGAAAGAAAACAAAGATAGTATTTTTTTCTCCCAGTGAAACCTTTGGAAGTGTTTTTTTCTCAGAATGGATAAGCTGCTTTATTTTTTCCGGTTCAAAACTGAAATTTCTTATATGGAATTTTATATAAAATAGCATTGCTAAATAACTGAGAATTGTAATTGGAGCAGCCAGTAAGAACCATTTTAGGAAATCAACATCATAACCGGCTTCTTTTAAAAATCCTGCACCTATCAGGTTAGTAGGTGTTCCGATTAAAGTAGTTGCCCCACCTATTGATGCAGCATAGGCAACAGAAAGTAAAGCAAAAACAGCAAATCCATTAATATCCTTAATTTTTTTTGCCTTGAACATATTAATTATTCCCAGAACAAGAGGTAATAGCATTGCTGTAGTTGCAGTATTACTGACCCACATTGAAAGTAAAAAAGCAATTAATGAAAAACCGGCAATTAGCCTAATAGGGCTTTTTATAAAAAAGTCCTTAGACAACAGATTAAGGGCAAATCTTCTATCTAATCCGTGTTTGGTCATTGCTTGTGCAATCAAAAAACTACCGATAAATAGAAGAATAACAGGATGACCGAGACTGAGAAAGGCCTTTTTGACGCTGACAACACCTAAAATAACTGCTACAGTAACACCAAGAAGAGCTGTCATAGAAAGGGGAATAACCTCAGTAAGCCAGAAAACAAGACAAAAGCCCATTATGGCAAAAACAATATGAGCATCACGGGATAAATCCATAGGTGCAAGATATATAATAGCTGCTACTAAAGGTGCTAATATAAGACCTATTTCTTTTCTGTAATAGCTTAGTTTAGATAAACTCATTGTTCTTCATCTTCTACTCTAATAATTACAGTCTTCCTTCTGGTTATATTTTGCTCTTCTATTTCCTTAATTGCCTTTTGGATATTATTTTCTGAGGCTGTATGTGTAAGTATCACAAGTGGAACAACTTTATCATTTTCTTTTTCTGTTAAGGATAATACCTTTTCTTTCTGAATTACTGCTGCAATACTTATATTATATTTAGCGAAAACTGCAGCAACCTTTGCCAGAATACCGGTTACATCTGGGACTGTAAATCTTAAATAGTATCTTGTATAAAAATCATCTGCCTTTGTTATAGAAAGGTCTTTGTGCTCCCAGTTCATAGATGTAATTTCTATTTCTCTACCGACTCCAAGAGCTATGCTTTTTGCTATATCAACGATATCGCTTACCACTGAGCTGGCTGTCGGAAGGCTACCGGCTCCTTTGCCATAAAACATCGTTTCTCCTACACTGTCTCCTTCTACCATAACTGCATTGAATACTCCGTCTACTTTTGCAAGTGGATGTTCAGATGGCAGAAATGTTGGATGAACTCTAACTTCAACCTCTCCGTTATGGGATTTGGCTATAGCAAGGAGTTTCAGTGTATATCCAAGCTCTCTTCCAAGGGATATATCAAGTGTATCTATATCTTCTATTCCCTCAATGTAAACCCCTGAAAAATCAACAAATCCGCCGAATGATAGAGAGGCAAGGATAGCTATTTTGTGTGCTGCATCTGTTCCATTTATATCAAGTGTAGGGTCTGCTTCTGCATAACCAAGCTCCTGTGCTTCTTTTAAAACAGATTTAAAATCTCTGCCTTTTTTAAACATCTCTGTGAGGATGTAGTTTGTGGTTCCGTTGAGAATGCCGTAGATTTTCCCGATTTTATTGGCGACAAGACCTTCTCTCAGTGCCCTTATGATAGGAATACCACCTGCAACGGCTGCCTCAAATCCTATTCTTATTCCTTTTTCTTCTGCCTTCAGGAATATATCTTTTCCTTTCTCTGCAAGAAGTGCTTTATTTGCCGTTACAATATGCTTGTTTTTATCTATAGCATCCATAAAAAGCCTATAAGGAAAATCTATTCCTCCTGTAAGTTCAACAATAATCTGGATATCTTCATCATTAAGCAGTTCTTCAAGGGAGTTTGCCTTTTGATTTTCCTTTAATGGAAATGCAAACTGTTTATTCCAGTTTCTTGTGAAAACTTTTTTTAGATTTATCTCAACGCCTGACTTTTTACGTAGTAATTCCTTTTTTTCTTCAAGAATTTTAGCAACACCGTTCCCGACAACTCCATAACCTACAATCCCAACATTTATCTGTTTCAACCAATACCTCCCTATGATTTTTCAAAGAAAATATGAATCAGAGACATTCCAGCAAAGACCCTTATAGGAAACTCATTTGTGTTATAAAGGCAAAGGGTTATATTCCCTTCAAATCTATGTTCTATCCAGCCTGTATTCAAAAGCTGTAAACCAAGTCTGGTAAGTCTATATTTAGGTTGAACAAAAATTGCAATATTATCAGGCACAGATATATATTCCATACAATCCACAAGAAAAAATCTTTTAGGCTCAACTACTATACCTTTGTCAGATATGTAATCCTTTTCCAGAATATTCAGATATGGATTTTTAGGGTCAAGGATTTGTAATTCTGGCTCAAGCTCTTTCGGAAACCTATAAAATCTATCAGATATTCTTAAATCAATGGACGAGGGCTGCAGTTGCAGCTCCTCATCAAATGGGTCTATCTCAATTGAACCAATATCTATTAATTCTTTAATCTGCTTAGCTTTTAAAATCATGTTTTCTCCTTACTTTTTGGCGAGTCTGAGAACTTCTTTAACTAATTTTTCTATACCTTCAGCAACATCTTTTATTGTTTTTCCTTCCATATATGCAGGGGTAGATACTATTTTATGTTCTTCATCAACAAGTGCTTCTGATACTGGGCATACAAGGTGTTGTTGTCCCATTGCCTCAATAGCTTTTGCCACATCTTCATCGCTACCAATTGTTAATTTTGCTTTAGCTTCCCTTAATGCTGCTGCAACAATTACAGGAGAAATACATACTGCACCGATAGGTTTTCCTTTTTCAAACATTTCAACAAGAAGTCTTTTAACTTCCGGAATAACATCTGCCTCTGCACCTTTTTCAAGGAAGTTTGAGAAGTTTTTGGCAACCCCGTATCCACCGGGCATTATAAGTGCATCTATATCGTCAGCGGATACTTCATTAATATCCTTAATATTTCCCCTTGCTATTCTGGCAGCTTCAACAAGGACATTTCTGGTTTCATCCATTTTTTCGCCAGTAAGATGGTTTATAACCTCTTTTTGTGGAATATTAGGCGCCATACATACAATCTCTGCACCTTCTTTATCTAAGAAATAAAGTGTAAGTGTTGCCTCATGTATTTCAGCACCATCAAACACACCGCATCCTGCCAGTAATACTCCAACTCTCATGGCATTACCCCCTTTTATGAAATTTACCTGATTTTATTGTAAACTAATTTATTGAAAGAATTAACAGGAGGCAAGGAATGTTTCAACTGGAAGTTGTGACTCCGAAAGGAATAGTTTTTCAAGGAGAAGTTGAGCAGACAGTTATAAACACATCAGATGGGGAAATTGGTGTTTTAGAAAATCACATGCTCCTTTTAACAAATGTTGTTCCAGGAAAATTAAGAATAGAAAGACAAAATGAAGAACCATTAGAATTTGCAGTTACTTATGGAAATATTGATGTTAGAGGCGATAGAGTAATTGTTCTGGTTGAAGAGGCATTTGGACTTGAGGAAATAAATGTTGAACAGGAAAAACAAATTCTTGAAGAAGCAAAAGCTAAATTAGAACAAAAAGAAACACTTTCACTTGAAGAAATAGAACATTACGAAAAACTCAGAGAAAGAGCGGAAGTATTACTTGAGCTTGCAGGTGTAAAAGTCAGATAAATGGAAATAAAACCATCTCCCAACGAAGTCCTTACCCCTTTTATCAGGGGTAAGGTTCAAATCATTCAAAGCAAATCAGGATATAGATTTAATGTTGATAGTGTTTTACTTGCTTCTTTCGTTGATATTCCTGACAAACCATCAAAACTTATAGACCTTGGAACAGGCTCAGGGATAATTCCTGTTTTACTATCTCTAAAATATAAAAATGTTGAGCTATATGGGGTTGAACTTCAGGAAAGCCTCTTTGCACAGGCATGGAAAAATTTTCAGCTTAATAAGATTAAAGGGCAGGTTTTTAAAGGAGATATAAAGGAAATCAGAAGAATCTTTAGACCTGAAAGCTTTGATTATGTAGTTTTCAATCCACCTTACCATAAACCACCTGAGAGTGTTGAGTATACAGAAAAAAACATAGCCAGATATGAATTAGAAGGAAACATAAAAGATTTTATAAAGGCAGCTTCATATCTGCTTAAAAATAAAGGTAAGCTTTTTATGGTTTTTCCTGCAGGAAGACTATCTACGGTGATTTCACTTCTACTCGATAAACATATTTTCCCTAAAAGATATAGATTTATCCATCCGACACCTGAAGAAAAAGCCACTCATTTTTTATTGGAAGCTGTAAAAGGAGCAAACCCTGAAGGAGAAATAATAGAAAAACCTTTAATTATGTATCAAGACCCAAAAAATAAAATCTATACACCGGAAGTGGAATTTATTCTGGAAAAATTTACGGAGGAATAATAAATGGACAGAAACTCTTTGCAGGCACTTGCAAAAGTATCAATTATTGAGGGAATATCCTTGCTGATACTGTTTTTTATAGCAATGCCCCTTAAATATATCTGGGGATACAAAATAGCAACACTGATATTTGGTTCAATACATGGAATTTTATGGCTAACATTCCTTTACTTTTTATATCAGGCAAAACAAAAAAATAATCTGGATAATCAGTTTGTAATAAAAATGGTGATATTTTCCGTCCTTCCCTTTGGATTTATTCCTATGGAAAAAATGATAAAAGAAAGGTTAGAGCCATTTAGTCAAACAGCACAAAATTAATGTAAAATAAATAAGTCAAAAAACATAAAGAAGGAGTAAAGGGCTAATGTCAAAACTTGTTCTTGTTAGACACGGACAATCAATATGGAACCTCCAAAACAGATTTACAGGATGGATAGATGTTCCTCTTACAGAAAAAGGAAAAGAAGAGGCTTACAAAGCCGGAGAGCTTTTAAAGGATATTAGATTTGATGTTGCTTATACTTCAATGCTTACAAGGGCACAGGAAACCCTCAGAATAATACTGGAAACAATAGGACTTGCTATACCTATTATAAGAGACCAAGCACTTAACGAAAGACATTACGGAGCACTTCAAGGGCTTAATAAGGATAGAGCAAGAGAAAAATGGGGAAAAGAGATAGTTCACCTGTGGAGAAGAAGTTATGATATTCCTCCACCGGAAGGAGAAAGCCTTAAAGACACAGCAGAAAGAACTATTCCATTTTTAGAAAGAGCGATAATGGGAGATATAAAAGATGGTAGAGATGTCCTTGTTGTTGCCCACGGAAACTCCCTCAGGTCAATAGTTATGTATCTGGAAAAACTTTCCCCTGAAGAAATAATAAAAGTAGAAATTCCAACAGGAACACCTATCGTTTATGAACTTGATGAAAATGAAAATATCATAAACAAAGAAATCAGACATTTAGAGGGCTAAGATGAATTATCTTGTAGCTGCCAACTGGAAGATGAACAAAACTGTCGGGGAAACCCTTGAGTATTTAGAGGTCTTTCTACCTTCTGTAAAAGACCTTATGCACATTGATATAATGATTGCCCCACCTTTTACGGCATTATCCTCTGCCTCAATCAAACTGGATGCTGCCAAAAAAGAAGGGGAATATAATGTAAAACTTGGTGCCCAAAATATGTATTATGTAGATAAAGGGGCATTCACAGGAGAAATATCTCCCTTAATGCTCACAGAATTAAATGTTGAATATGTGATACTTGGCCACTCAGAAAGAAGACATATCTTTGGTGAAAAAGATAACCTGATTAATAAAAAAGTAATAGCTGCAGTAGAACATGGATTAAGGCCTATTTTATGTGTTGGAGAAACAATAGAAGAAAGGGAACAGGGAAAAACCCTTTCTGTTGTTGAAAGACAAATTAGAAACGGTCTTGCAGGAGTAGAGAGGGATTTAGTTTATATAGACATAGCTTATGAGCCTGTATGGGCAATAGGAACAGGAGTTAATGCAACACCTGAACAGGCAGAAGAGGTTCATAGATTTATCAGGTCTCTTATAAATGAGATATCTAAAGGAAATGACCACAAAACACGAATTTTATATGGTGGTAGTGTTAATGAGAAAAATGCCAGAGACCTGATAAAAGAGCCAAATATAAATGGGTTCTTAGTTGGCACAGCCAGCCTTGACCCTGAAAGGTTCTACAAAATCATAACCGAAGTTCTGGAGGTTTAAAATGGGAATACTTTTTACGATACTATCTATTCTTCTTGTTATAGATGCTATTTTACTTGTCATAATAGTTCTTATGCAAAAAACAAAAGGTGCTGAGATTGGTGCTATTTTTGGTTCAGGTGCTGCAGCCGCAGTTCTAGGAGCAGGTGCTTCAAATATTCTTACCAAAATAACATACTGGCTTGGGGGAATATTTTTATTCCTTGTATTTGCATTATCATATATTCATCACAAAACTGTTACATCAGGTTCCGTTGTTAATGAGATACCTTCCCAGCAAGCACCAGTAAAACAACAGGAGCAAACAAAATGAGAAAAGCATTAATCATTTTATCCTCTATTTCTATATTTTCCTTTTCCTTTGCCCAGTCTCTTGAGGAAAGGGTTCAGCAGTTAGAGAAAAAAGTTCGGGAGTTGGAACAAAGGCTTAATAAACTTGAAAATAAACAGGAAAAAACAGGAATTATATCAACTTCAGAAATTACTGATGTTATAGTGGCTTCTCCGGAACAAAAATTAATTTCATATAAGGTTCTATCCAAAAAATTTAAACCTGCGGCATTAAAAGAAAGTCTATGGGATAGAAATGACAAAATAATTCTTAAAATGGAATTTAAAAATAATCTGAACAAAGAAATAAACAACATAAACGGCAAAGTTATTATTTATGACAAAAACGGCAAAGAACTTATGTCAACAAAGGTTAATGTGAATAAAGCTTTAAACTTTTTCTCCGGAACAACCATTAAACCCGGGGAAACGGTAAAAATGAATGTTGAGTTTGTTTACGATAAAAACAAATCTGAAGATAGAAAGGTTAAAGAAGCAAGCCTTAATGACCTTGTGGTTAAATTTTATCCGCTTAAAATTGAATTTGCAGACGGAACAACAAAATATATCAAATACAAGAGGTAATGGATGAAAAACAGCCATGTATTTATCTCGGTAGTCCATTACCCTGCTGTCAATAAGGATAAAAAATGGGTAGTTACATCTTTTACAACCCTTGATTTTCACGATATAGCAAGACCTGCAAGAACTTATGAGCTTGGTGGTTATTATATAGTTCAGCCCCTTGAAGCCCAGCAGTTTGTTATTTCTGAACAAATAAAATACTGGACTGAAGGATTTGGCTCAACATTTAATCCAAGAAGGGCAGAAGCAGCAAAGTTAGTTAGACTTGTTTCTTCAATAACAGAAGCAATGGAAAAAATAAAAGAAGAAACAGGAAAAACTCCAAAGCTTATAGCTACATCTGCTAAAAAATATCCCCAAACTGTTTCATACAGAGAAATGGCCGAAATAATAAGTAAGAAAGAAGATGTATTCTTAATACTGATGGGAACAGGTTGGGGAATGCCTGAAGAACTTGTAAGCAGCTGTGATTATGTCCTTGAACCTATATTAGGTGCAGGAGAATATAACCATTTATCAGTTAGGAATGCATCTGCAATAGTATTAGACAGACTTTTTTCTCCTAACAGGTGCTAATAAATGCTGTATCACATTTTTTATCAGCTTTTTGATATAAATCTGTTCAAGTATATTACTTTCAGGGGTTTTTATGCCCTTATTACTTCCTTTTTGATATCCCTTGCAATAGGTCCTTACATTATTCAAAAGCTAAAAGTATTCCAGAAAAAAGAAGGTGGTTATGTTCGGGATTATACACCTGAATGGCATGAATTAAAAAAATACACTCCTACAATGGGAGGAATTCTTATTATAATCACGGTGCTGTTTTCTTCTCTTTTGTGGTGTAGACTGGATAATTTTTATGTATGGATTGTTATTTTTGCCCTTTTATCGTTTGCCTTAATAGGTGGCTGGGATGATTATCTGAAAATCACAAAGAAAAAAGGGATATCTTCCAAAGCAAAATTTACAGCCCAGTTGATTTTTGCAACCATAATAGCAGTTGCTCTTTATTTTTATCCAGGGTTTGACACTAATCTTTATTTGCCGTTTTTCAAAAATATCCATATCAACATGGGTTTTTTATATATACCTTTTATGATTTTCATTATTGTCGGCACCTCTAACGCTGTTAACCTGACAGATGGTCTTGATGGTCTTGCAATCGGGCCCTCATTAATTGCTATAGCATCTTTTGCATTTTTTGCTTATGTGGCAGGGCACTCTAAACTGGCTGCATATTTACATCTTCCCCATATTGCTGGTAGCGGAGAGTTAACAGTTTTTCTTATGGCATTCTTAGGAGCCGGTCTTGGCTTCCTGTGGTATAACTCTTTTCCGGCAGAGGTTTTTATGGGGGATGCCGGAGCTCTGTCAATAGGTGCTGTTTTAGGAACTGTTGCTATTATCACAAAGCAAGAAATTATCCTTGCCATTGTCGGCGGCATATTTGTTGTGGAAACCCTGTCTGTTATTATTCAGGTTGCATATTACAAAGCCACAGGAAAAAGACTATTTCTGATGGCACCAATTCATCATCATTTTGAGAAAAAGGGCATAAAAGAGCCTAAAATTGTTACAAGGGTATGGATAATATCTATTCTTCTTGCAATTATAGCCCTTTCTACTCTAAAAATCAGATAAATTTCGTTTTAAAATCTGAGTATCACATAATTTGGAGCCTTAATTAAGGCAAAATTTCACAGGAAATAAAGCTTTCTAAAGTTTTCTATTTGAGTTGAGGGGAAAGTTTGGATTCTTCTTTTATTTTTTCTAAGACTTCTTTAAAAG
>NZ_JALVTW010000035.1 GCF_027023985.1 Persephonella sp.
TTTAGTGGAGGGAAAAGTATTATCAAGGATTTTAGAGCCTTTTTTACCTGTTAGAATGCTTATAAACTTTTGGGGTATGTTTTGGATTATATCTCTTAAAGTTCTATCAAATTTTGCCATTTATCTAATCCTGACAATTCCTATAAAGTATCTGCTAATTTTACCATATAGCAAAAATTCAACATGAAATTTAAAAGGAAAAGGGAAATTTTATTATAAAAATCATACATCTATAGCTATATTAACTTTAGATTTAAGATTGAGATTTAATCTGGAGTTATTACCTTGGAATTAAAAGAACTGTTCGAATACTTAATAGTTGGAATATTTATAGCCGGTGCGTTATTTTTCCTGATAAAAAGAATTAGAAGAAATATAAAAAGGAGGCAATGTGCCTCCTGTCCTTTGTATGAACAATGTGAAAGAAAGGATAAAGTTCCTTTAAATTAGCAAGAGAATGAGTTACCGCATCCGCAAGAGCTTGCAGCGTTAGGATTCTTAATTGTGAATCCGCCACCCATAAAGTCCTGAACGTAATCTAAAACAGCTCCACCGATATATGGTGCTGAGAACTCATCAATAGCAATTTTTACGCCGTTTTCCAGCTCAACAACTTTGTCGTTTTCTTCTATAGCTTCATCAAATCCCATTGCATATTGGAATCCTGAACATCCACCTGGAACTACTCTTACTCTGAGGATTGGATTTTCTATTCCTTGTTCATCAGCTATTCTTTTAATTTCAGCAGCAGCTGCTTCTGTTACAGTAAAGTTTACAGTTGATTGCATGATATAAACCTCCATTTTGTTTTTTTACATATTATATTCTGGCAAGTGTTTTTATTATGATTGTTATCAGAATTTCATCAGATACATAAATTGTGGAACGGTAAGTATCTGGGAAAGCGAAATTTTTGAGTCTGTTAATTTCTGGAGAAAACCTTTTTCTTTCTTAAGAAATATAATATTTACCTTTTTTCCTTCTAATTTTGCCAGTTTCTTTGCCTCATTAATTGCATCCTGAATATTCCCCAGCTTATCTACTAATCCCAGCTTTTGAGCCTGTTTTCCTGAAAAAATTCTTCCATCTGCATATTTTTTTAGTTCTTCTTTTTTGATTGGTCTGTATTTAACAATAGCATCTAAGAACTGATCGTAAACATCTTTGATTGTTGCTTCAAGGAGTTTTTTCTGTTCCGGAGTAAGCTGGTGATTTGGATAGAGAATATCTTTGTTCTGACCGCTTTTTATGTTTTCTATTTTTATTCCTATTTTATTTAGGATTTGTGAAGCATCTACATGCTGGATAATCACACCTATGGAACCGGTTATTGTTCCGGGATTTGCATATATAACATTAGCAGGTGCACTTATATAATAACCTCCTGAAGCGGCTACATTTCCCATTGACACAACAACAGGCTTGGTTTTTCTGAGTTTTTCAATGGCAGTATATATCTCTTGTGCAGCACCTACTGCGCCACCGGGGCTATCAACCAGTAAAACTACAGCCTTGATTGAGGAATCTTTTTGGGCTTTATCTATATTGGAAACAGTATCCATATAACCGGATATTACTCCTTTTACCTCAATTACGGCAATTTTAGGCGAAGATTTATAGTTTAAATAAGATAAGAACCAGAAAACTCCCAGAAATATTAAAATTCCTATTATTATTTTCTTCTTCATATTTCCCCCGTTAGATAGTTGATGAAGGAACCGGTATAAATTTTAGCATTGGTATTTTTCTTATTTTTATTCTTTTACTGAGTAAATGTCCGATATAACCCTGCTTTTGATTTAGTTCTTCGGCAACTTTTTCAACATCCTTCAGGGCTGTTATATAAACATCAGATTTGCTTAAATCAGGTGCAGTTTCCACATTTGTAATGGTAATTAGATTATCTTGCAAGGGCATATCATATAGGAATACCTCACTTAATGCTTTTCTTATTGCTGCATTTACTTTTTCTGATTTGTGGCTTTTTTTCATTTAATATATCTCCTTATAAATATTTATATGAACTTCCGGAAAATTAATCTCTACAAAGTTTATTATATTTTGCATTACTTTTTCTACTTGTTTTTGGTCCGGAGCAACTGTTACAACTGCAACCTGTGCAGACTGCCATAAATCCTGATTTCCAACCTCTGATACTGAAACATTAAATTTAGCCTTTAATTTTTCTTTCATTGAACGGATTACCATCCTTTTTTCCTTTAATGAGGTAGCATGAGGAATATACATATCAAAAACGATACTTCCTATAAACATCTTCTCCCTGAAAAAAATTTTTTTGTGAATATATATATTTTAAGGAATTTTTCAATCAGGAATTTTTAAAAAGGTTTATAAAGTCTTCTACTGTTAACTCTTCAGCCCTTGCAGTCTCAGGGATATCTGCTTTTTTCAAAACCTCAACAGGCAATTTAGTCCTGAGCATCTTTCTACGGGCTGAAAAAAGATGAGAAACAAAATTTTTATACTCTTTTATTTTGTCGATAGGAGGGTTTTCTTTTGGGATAAGTTTTACAACTGCGGATGTTACTTTAGGTGGTGGTTTAAAAAATCTGGCAGGAACACTCATAACGTATTCCACATCAAAAAATGTCTGTATGAAAACAGATAAAAATGTGTATTGCTTGGTTTTTGGTTTTGCAATTAGTTTTTCTGCTACTTCTTTTTGTAGCATGAATACGCAAAGCTGGATAATATTAAGATAAAAAGGCATATTTACCAGAATAAGAGATGCCACATTATAGGGAAGATTTCCAACTACTTTGATTTTCTGACCTTCTGCCAGTTCAAAGAGATTAACATCAAAAAAGTCTTTTTTTATTAGCTGGAAATTTTCATATCCGGAAAATTTCTCCTCTATTATAGGATAGGCCTCAGGGTCTATTTCTATTCCGTAAAGTTTTTTAGGATTTCTTTTTAAAATTTCTTCTGTTAATTGCCCTGTGCCTACCCCTATTTCAACAATAATATCTTCCGGCTTGACATCTATCTCATCTACTATTTTTTGTATTACCCCTGATGCTATTAAAAGGTGCTGCCCGAACTTTTTCTTTGTTCGGAATCCTTTATCCTTCAAGCTCTTTTGCCTTTCTGAGTATTAACTCCTTTACAAAATCCCTTGTGTCTTCCCTTTCAAGTGCAAAATCAACGATAGCCTGAATATAACCGAATTTATTACCTGTATCGTGTCTTATTCCTTCTATATCCTTTGAATAGATAACCTCATCTTTTCTCAGGGTCATCAGGGCATCTGTAAGCTGGAGTTCACCGCCTTTTCCAAATGGTGTTCTTTTTAGGGCATCAAATATATTTGGAGTAAGAATATATCTACCTATAATTGCAGATGTAGACGGAGCTTCTTCCGGTTCCGGTTTTTCCACCAGATAATTAACCAGTCTTATATTTTCTTCTATAAATGTTCCTTCCACTATTCCGTATTTGTATGTTTCTTCCTTTGGAACTTCTGTTGTTCCTATAACAGATTTACCGAATTTTCTGTAAACATCTATTAATTGTTTTAATCCGGGATATTCATGGTTTATGATTAATTCATCCCCCAGTAAAACGGCAAATGGCTCATTACCTATAGCCGGTTCAGCGGTAAGTATAGCATGACCAAGTCCAAGCTGCTCTTTTTGTCTGATATATATGAAATTTGCAAGGTTTGATACTTCTCTAACAAGCTTAACAAGTTCTTCTTTTCCTGCTCTCTCAAGAGCTTCCTCAAGGTCTGGAGCATAATCAAAATGGTCTTCTATTGCTCTTTTGTGCCTACCTGTAACGAAGATTATAGTATCAATACCTGAAGCAACAGCTTCCTCAACTATATACTGGATTATAGGTTTATCCACAATAGGCATCATCTCCTTAGGAGTTGCCTTTGTGGCAGGTAAAAATCTTGTTCCAAATCCTGCAACAGGAATAACTGCTTTTTTTACTTCAAGCATCCTTCCCTTCTCCTTCTATTTTTTCAAGTATTTTTTTGTATCCTTCTATAAGGTCTCCAAGGTCAAATCTAAATCTATCTTTATCAAGGCTTTCTCCTGTTTTGGCATCCCAGAATCTACATGTATCAGGTGATATTTCATCTGCAAGAACTATCTCACCATCTTTTCTTCCAAATTCCAGTTTAAAATCAACAAGGATTATTCCCTGTTTTGCCATAAAATCTTTGATGATTTCATTTACTTTCAGGGCAAGTTCTTTCATCTTTTGAACTTCTTCAGGTTTTGCCAAATTCATAGCATATATGTGTTGTTCACATATTATCGGGTCGTGGAGTTCATCATTTTTTAGATAAAATTCAACCAAAGGTGGATTAAATTCAGTTTTTTCCGGAATACCAAGTCTTTTTACTATACTTCCTGCTGCAATATTTCTGACAACAACCTCAACAGGTATTATTTCAACTTTGTATATAAGCATCTCTCTATCTGAGAGCTGTTTTATAAAGTGTGTTGGGATACCTTTTTCGTTGAGAAGTTTAAAGAAAAAAGAAGCTATTGTGTTGTTAAGGACACCTTTTCCTTTTATTGTAGCTTTTTTAAGTGCATCAAAAGCTGTTGCAGAATCTTTGTAATAGGCTATTACTTTATCAGGCTCGTCTGTGGCATATATGATTTTCGCTTTTCCCTCATACAGTTTTTCTCTTTTTTCCATTAAAATCCTCCTATAAATTCTCTTTAGCTAAAAGTTTAAAGTAGTCATATTTTGAAAGCTGGAGAATTTCATTAAATATATTTTTTGCTTCTGAAGAATTACCTGTTTTTTGCAGCGTGAAAGCCTTTAGAGTAAGTGCTGAAATATAGTTATAATATCTCTGGTCTATTGTTTTGATTGTATTTAATGTTTTACCATACTCTTTGTTTTTGTAATACAGATATCCTTTATACTCTGTAAGTCCTGCGTTAAGCTGCTGAGAGTTAAGCCTTACCTGTAATTTGTTTATATCTTCAGGAGTTATTTTGTTCTTGTCTTTTTTGATAAGAAGGTCATAGGCAATTGCAACTTTAACAAATGGGGAATCTGGATACTCTTTTTTTATTTTATCTATAAGTTTTTGGGCTTCTTGATATTTCTTGTCCTGATAAAGTTTGCTGATTTGATAGGCTATTGATGAGGATTTATTAAGAATTTCCTGTTGATGATGTTTGTAATAGAAAAATGCAACTATCAGCAAAATAATTAAGACTATACCTGCAATAAAAAGTTTGATATTTTTCCTGACAAAGTCATAGAACATATAGACTTTATATTCAAACTCAATATCAACATCTTGTTCAAGGGGAAGTTTTTTCTTTTCCATGTTATCTCCGGAAAAATTTTTAATAATTATTATAACTTAATTAACTGTAAGGCTTTTTCTGTAATTTCAGCAGGGGCTATACCGGTAAGACAATCCACTGTCTCAAGTTTGCATTTTTTCTTTCCGTGTATATCACAGGGCTGACAGGGAAGGTTAAGGCACATATAATCCCCTTCTTCTTTTAATGGCGCAAATCCAAAATATGGATGTGTAGCACCATAAACCATAAGAACAGGAACTTGAACAGCCCTTGACATGTGAGCCACTGCACTATCATTGCTGATTGTAAGCTTTGCATGGGAAATGGCAGCAAGGCTTTCCCTGAGGGAAAGCCTTCCCCTTAAATCAATGGTGTTTTCAGGATAGATATTAGAGTCGCTTTCTTTGTCTTCTTTGCTACCAATCAGCACAACATTAAATCCTTTCTGTCCAAGTAATTTTGCAACTTTGTCGTAGTATGGATAAGATTTATTTTGATATCTGGCTCCTGCTCCGATAGCAACAAAACTTTCAGGGAGAATTTTTTTAACTTTTTCTTTTTCTTCTGGGGTCAAGATTATCTCTGGTTTTGGTATTTCAGATAGATTTATTCCCAGTTCCTTTAAGGGCTGGCTGTAAGCCTGTAGAACATTAAACTCATCTTTTATAAATTTTCTTAAAAATGGATTTGTGTATGCCCTTCTTTTTAATACATTTTTTGGATATTTTAAGACTCTGGCATTTAAGAACTTGGTTAACAAAAAAGACCTTAGATTTCTGTGGATATCAATAACCATGTCGTAGTTTTCAAGAGAAGAGGCAAACTGTTTTATCTGTGAAAGTGATTTAAGCTGATTTTTATCAGGAGATATTAGCCTATTAATCCTGTAATCCTTTTCAAACAAAGGTGCAAAAGGTTTAAGTGTAAGAAAATCAACGGTATATCCTGCTTTATAAAGAGGGTCAAGAATGCTACTAACTAATATCACATCTCCCAATGAAGAAAATCTGATTACCAGTATTCTCAAATTTTCCCCTAAAGCATGTTTTTCAGATTTTCTATTTCAGCCTGAAACTCTTCAACCATAGAGTCGTGATGGAATTTTTTAGCCTGTTCAATACCTTTTTGATAATATTCTATAGCTTTTTCAATATCTCCAATATTCAGGTAAGATTGTGCCATTAATCTATAAGCAGAACCTTCATCTTCATGGATATCCAGATATTTTTTTAGATATAAAATTGCCTCATCATATCTTTTCTCTTTAAATAATTCCAGCGCAAGCCCGTATAATCCAAGAGGATTATTCGGGTCTTTTTCTAAAGCCTTTTTTAAGATATTTATCCTATCTGACATGACTTCCTCCTTTACCAGAAATAGATATTATATGCCATTTCAAAACAATTTCATAAATATATTTTTGTATAGACAATACTTAATTATATTTCTATATTTAATATAAAAGATATAAAGGAGGTAATTGTTATGAGAGCTATTATAATAGCTATAGCTCTTTTGATAGGCTATAGCTATGCTTACGAAGATTTTGTCCAGTATGAAAAGGGTTATTACTATGTGGTAATCAAGAAGGGCTCTTTCAAGGTGATAAATGCTAAATTGCAGGAGGAAATTACCAATCATGGATGGGATGTAATTCATACTATCAATGTTGACCAAACTGTAAAATCAAAAGTCCCTTACAAAACTCATCTGCTTTGCAAAGCCAAATATCTAAAACAGGGTGTTCAATATTTTAAACCTATCGGTGTTATTATCCCCTGTAAGATGGCAATATTTGTGGATGGGAATAATGTTGTGATTATGGTTGAGGATGTTATGGAACTTGCCAGAATTTATGCTCCGGGAAATAAAAAATTTGAAGGATTCTTGAATCAGGTTAAAGATGAGATGATAGATATTCTCAACAGAACTGCTGCCAGATTTATGAGTAGTAAATATACTCCTTATGAATAATAAAAGGGGGCAAAAGCCCCCTTGATTTTAATCTTCTGGAACTTTGAATAATTCTTCGTAGTCAATACCTTCTTCTTCTGCAAGTTTCTTAGACATTTCTTCAAGGTGAAGAAGGAGGTTCCATTTTTCATCAACTTCTTTCTGGATTCTTTCCAGAACTTCAGGATATTTAAGAACGTGTTTCCATCTTGGCTGAGCTGCAATGTATTCTTCGATTGGTTTTGGTTTTTTAGGTTTGATATTTACTTTCCAATATTTTCCGTTTATTACTTCAAATACAGGCCAGTATCTTGTTTCAACGGCCAGTTTTGCTATTCTCATTGTATCTTCCGGAGCAAATCTCCATGAGAGTGTGCAAGGTTCAAGAACATTTATAAACTTAAATCCTTCCATAGACATTGCTTTTTTGGTTTTTCTTGTAAGGTCTCTGAATATGTGTGGAGAAGCTTGTGCCACATAAGGAATTCCATGAGCAGCCATTATCATTGTAAGGTCTTTTCTTGGTTCCTGTTTTCCTACACGTTCCTTTCCTACAGGTGTTGTTTTTGTATAAGCTCCTATAGGTGTTGCAGAAGATCTTTGATATCCTGTGTTTTGATATCCTTCGTTGTTATAGCAAACGTAGAGAACATTATGTCCTCTTTCTGCTGTAGCAGATAAAGCCTGAAAACCGATATCGTAAGTTCCACCATCTCCACCGAAAGCCACCACGTGTATTTTCTTATCCTCAGGAATAACTCCTTTTTTCTTGAGAACTTTGTAAGCAGCTTCAACACCAGCTGCAACTGTTGCAGTTGATTGGAAGTTTACGTGTATCCACGGAACATTCCAGGATGTAACAGGATAAACACCTGTTGTAACCTCAAGACATCCTGTTGCATTTGCAACAATAACAGGTTCATTTATTGCAAGTAAAACTTCATTAACAATTGGTGGAATACCACAACCAATACACATTCTATGACCAGGTGCGAGAGGTTGATGACCACCAAAAGTCTCTCTATGGGAAGCTAATTCTGATAATAATGCTATAGGTCTCTTTTTTGCCATGATTACTCCCTCACTTGTAAGTATTCTACAAAGGTGTCTCTTGTATCAATGCCTTTCTCAAGGCGTTCAAGTCTATCAAATGCTTTCATAAATTCTTCTTCGTGGATTTCCCTTCCGCCGAGTCCATAGATAAAGTTATGAACCAGTGGATTATTTTCTGTCCACATAAGAGAAGTAACTATATCTTTGAATAATGGTCCTCCGATTCCATCAAAAGAATCTGCCCTGTCTAAAACAACTACTCCTTTAGCTTTAGAAAGTGCCTGTGCTACTTCTTTTGCAGGGAAAGGTCTGTAAAGTCTGATTTTTATTGCACCTACTTTTTTACCCTGCTCTCTTAATCTATCAACAGCATCTTTCAGCGTTCCAAAAGATGAACCCATTGATATTCCGATATATTCGGCATCGTCTGTTTTGTATTCCTCTATAAAGTCATAATGTTTTCCTGTGATTTCTCCAAATTCCGTAAACACTTCTTTAACAATGTCATACACCTTTAAGAAGTCATGATGCTGCTGATATTTACATTCTGTATAGTAGTCAGGTTGAGCAGTTGCACCGTAAGTAACCGGTTTTTCCACATCTAAAAGTGGATATGGAATTCTGTGTATATCAGAAGGTCCGACAAAGTTTTTAACTGTTTCGTCATCTAAGATTTCTACATCTTCTATAGAGTGAGAAACGATATACCCGTCATAATTAACAATTATTGGGAACATTGCCTTTTCAGATATTTTCACAGACATAATAATGTTATGGTAAGCTTCCTGTGCATTTTCTGAGAAAAGGGAAATCCAACCTGTATCCCTGGTTAACATAGTATCGCCATGGTCACAGTGAATAGAAAGTGGCGCAGATAATGCCCTGTTAACATCTAAAAGAACAATAGGAACCCTCATTCCAGAAGCAACATAAAGATTTTCTATCATGTAAGCAATTCCGGGACCTGCAGAAGCTGTTATTGTTCTTGCACCTGCTGCTGCTGCACCTATACAGGTTGCCATTGCAGAGTGTTCACCATCAACGGCGATTAACTCTGTATCAACCTCTCCATTTGCAACATACTCAGCAAAGAAGCCCATTAGTTCTGTTTGTGGAGATATTGGATAGACTGCTGCAACATCAAAATTTATCTGTCTCATAGCCTCTGCAGCAGCCTGATTACCTGTTAAAGCAACTACTTTTGTTTGAGCCATATTTTAAACCTCCAAAATTTTAAACTTATAGTTGTTCTTCAAGCTCTTTAAGCTTAATTTCCATTTCTGGAACCATCTCAAGAGCATTATATGGACATTCAACTGCACATATTCCGCAACCTTTGCAATAATCAAAATCAGTCTCAAATCTTTCTTGTGGAGATACAGGAATAGAATCGTCTGGACAGAAAATCCAGCATATAAGGCAGTGTGTGCATTTGTCATAATTCAGGACAGGTCTGAGCATTCTCCAGGAACCTGTATGGTTAATTTTACTTGAACCAGGTTCGGTAACTATTGAACCAATTGGTATTTCATTCCATGGTTTAAGTTCATAGCTCATTTATATAATCCTCCTTTTACTTTGATTATACATTTATTCTATTTTCAAACAGCGTTTGATTTTATGAGATTATTCAGCTTTATAAACTTCTTCATATCCTCTTTCAAGTGCTTTAAGGTTTTGAGGAAGCAGTGCTCTAAGTTTAGAAGAGGCTTCAAATGCTTCTGTGATTTCCTGTTTTAAAGCATCAAGGTCAACAATTCCTGTTGCTTTAGCAACTGCCCCAAGCATAGCTGTGTTTGGAATATTTCTTCCAAATTCCTCTAAAGCTATTTTTGAAGCATCAACAATCCATAGCTCGTTATTTGGAATATCAAGGATTTTTCGGACTTTGTCTGCAGGGAAGTTTGTGTTTACAATAAAAACTGTATTTTCATCTGTTCCGGCCTTGATAACATCTTTTATCGTAAACATAAGAGATGGGTCTGTGATAATTACTATTTCAGGGTGTTCTACAGGGGCTCTTGTATTTATATATTGGTCACTTATTCTTGTTGAAACTTTAACAGGAGTTCCTGACCTTTCAAGTCCAAATTCAGGCATCGCCTGTCCGTGTTTTCCTCTGATAATCGCTGCTGAAGCAAGCATTTTTGCCGCTGTAACTGTTCCTTGACCACCTCTACCGTGCCAGCGGATTTCTCTCATAGACTTATCTGTAGCGGTTGCCATTGCGTTGACCTCCTAAATTTTATAACGCTGTTATATAAATAATAACATAATGACATATATAAAACAAAAAAGATAAGGGAATAAAATACAAGTTAAATATAGAAGGATTAAAATAGAGGGGGAGTATGCGCAGAGTTATTTAGTTTTGTTTATAGTGCCAGTTAATATAAGGGATTAAATCTTCTTCTAAAATTTCCTGTATAACAGAATTTATTTTGTCATGAAGTTTCCAATTTCTTTTTTTATAAACATAAATATTTAAGCCTATATCAGCTCCTTCCCTTGCTTCTGCAATATCTACTTTTACAGGCAGGTTATATTTATTAAGAGCCTTTTGTATTTCTTGAATAATTTCTACGGTTGTCTTTTCTTTAATCATTTTTTAAAACCTCAAATAATCTTTCTACAAGATTAATATATACTTCTACTTCCTCTTTTTCTATAGAGTTCATAATCAGCTAATCTTCTTAGCTCATAAAAATCCCTTAATCTTTTTCTATCTTCCTTATTTAAGGTGATATCTTCCTCAAAAAGGGCTTTGAAAAAGCATTTAAGTATTCCTTTGTGTGCCCATCTACCAGATGGAGGGTCACCGCACACAGAAACCATTATAGAATATGCAGAGTAATATAATCTTGCCAGACTATCTCTGTATAGTTTATTTTCATATAAAATTTTCCCGGCAATAAAATGTTCCTTTGCTTTTGATTTCCACTTTTTGTTTTGACTCAAAATCTTATTTCCTGTTTGTTTAACTTTAAAAGATATCGTCCTTTTTATGAAGAAAGTTGATTAAAGGGGAGTTTTATGTTCAAGGGCTTTGGATAGTGTGAAATCATCTGCGTTTTCAAGGACGGCTCCAAATGGGAGTCCATATCCTATTCTGAATATGGTGATGTTTTTATCTTTGAGAAGATTATAGATATATGAAGCCGTTGCTTCACCTTCTACCGTTGGGTTTGTCGCCAGTATAACCTCTTTTACTGGTAGTTTATCTACCCTTTCTATAAGGCTATCAATATTTAAATCTTCCGGTGTTATTTCTTCAAGGGGAGATAGTCTTCCACCTATCACATGATAAAGTCCATTGAATTTTCCTGTTCTTTCTATTGCAAATGCATCAAAGCTTTCTTCCACCACACATATAACCGATCTGTCCCTGTCTTCATTTTTGCATATTGGACAAAGCTCATCTTCCGTATAAATACCACACTCTCTGCAAGGGTGAACTTTTTCCAGAAGTTGCATAAATGTTTTTATAAGGTCTAAAGCTTCTCCACGGGGCATGTTCAAAATATTCACAGCAAGTCTCTGGGCAGACTTCTCCCCGTAGCCTGGAAGTCTGGATATTTCTTCTACTACTTTTGAAAGTGTTTCAGGAATTATATTTTCCATTAGAGTAAGTTATTCAACCCCGGAATATTCCCAAGCATTCCTGCAGCTTGAGATAGCTTTTCTGTCATAACTTCTTTTGCCCTTGCATTTGCTTCATTTATTGCTGCAACAAGTAAATCCTGCAGTATTTCATGGTTGTCTTCTGTTAAGAGGGATTTATCTATAAAAACATCCTTTGCTTCTCCAAGACCATTAACTACTATCTTTACCATTCCACCGCCAACTTCAACAATAATCTCTTCATTTCTCAGTTCCTCTTTTGCCTTGGCCATATTTTCCTGCATTGTTTTCATCATCTTCATCATATCGCCTAAATTTCCTAAATTAAACATTTACTCCTCCTTATAGCTAATTAGTTTTCCTTG
The DNA here is from genome assembly GCF_027023985.1 of Persephonella sp. Lineage (NCBI taxonomy): Bacteria > Pseudomonadati > Aquificota > Aquificia > Aquificales > Hydrogenothermaceae > Persephonella > Persephonella sp. The sequence continues at coordinate 12,296 of NZ_JALVTW010000035.1, forward strand.
AAACAAATCCAGCACCTTGTCTACTGATTCATCTCTCTTTTTGCTCTTTTTTTTCTCAGGCTTTATCTCAATCTCTTGTATTTCCACAGTTTTTGGGAAATATTTCTGTATTATATCTAATTTGCTTTTTAAAAGATCTGCTATTGTTTTTTCAACCAATATCACAAATTTATCGTTTTCTTCTTTTATGCTGGCGTTTTTCAGTGCTCCTGATACTATTCCACCTGCTTCTTTGCCTATTTTTAAAATTGCCTTTTGAATATCAAACTTTTCTTCTTTAGGTTTTGTTTGCTGGGTTTCCTTTGTCTGCGGTGTTGTTTGAACAGAAATTCCTTTTTCCAGCAGTTCTTTTATTGGAATAAGATTTTTCATAAATTTAAGCTTTAAAACTGCAAGCTGATAGATATCCTTTTTCTCTGTAAAATTTCTTGCTTCAAGGTATGTCTTTTTGAATATATCAAGTGTATAAATCAGAAGTTCTGTATCGTCTTCTGAGAATATATCATCTTTTTGTCCCAGTGCAATGGATACCATTGCTTTATGGAGTTTTTCCATTATTTGCTGCCAGAATACATTCAGGTCATATCCTTCGCTGTCAAGGGTTTCTATGGTTTTCAGCATATCTTTTAAAGATTTTTCTTTAAGATCTGTTAAAAATTTATTGACTATATTCTCTGGAATTACGCCAAGTAGTTGTCTAGTAGTTTCTACTTTAACAGAACCATTGCCGTATATAACAGCCTGGTCTAATATGCTTGCTGCATCTCTGACTCCACCTTCGCTTGCCTCTGCTATCAGATAAAGTGCTTCCTCCTCATAAGGTATATTTTCATTTTCTAAAATCCATTTCAGGTATTCCTTAATCTGCTCCTTTGTCGGTGGCTTAAAGATAAAAGTCTGACATCTGGAACGGATTGTATCCGGTATTTTGTGAAGTTCAGTTGTCGCCAGTATAAAAATATTATTAGATGGTGGTTCTTCCAATGTTTTCAAAAGTGCATTAAAGGCCTCTCTGGTAAGCATATGGGCTTCATCTATTATATAAACCTTGTATCTGCCTTTTATGGGGGCATAAGAAACATTATCTCTTAGTGCTCTAATATCATCTATTCCACGGTTTGAGGCTGCATCTATTTCATACATATCAGGGAAAGAGCCTTTTTCTATTTCCTGACAGTTTTCACATACTCCGCAAGGTTCAGGGGTTATTCCCTTTTCACAGTTGAGGCATTTTGTAATTATTCTGGCTATGGTTGTTTTTCCAAGTCCACGGGAACCGGCGAATATATATGCATGGGATATTCTATCCAGCTTTATAGCATTTTCCAGAGTCTTTTTAACAGTTTCCTGTCCTACAACCTGACTGAAGTTTTTAGGTCTGTATTTCCGTGCAAAAGATTGGTAAGCCATAAAAATGCTCCATTTTTCAAATATTTATAAAATATTTTATGTCAATTTAATGTTTTATTGGGAAAAATCAACCTTCCATGATTTTTACAATAACTTTTCTGGTTCTGGGACCATCAAACTCAGCAAAGAATATACCCTGCCATGTTCCAAGCATAAGCCTGCCGTCTTTTATTGGAATAAATGTATTTGTGCCTACTAAAACAGATTTGATATGGGCAGCTGCATTTCCTTCTATATGTTTGTAGTTATTTTCCCATGGAATTAATTTTTCAAGGGTCTGTTCAATATCCCATTTTACATCTGGGTCTGCATTTTCATTAATAAAAATCCCTGCTGTTGTATGTGGCACATATAGATAACATATTCCTTCTTGAACTCCGCTTTCATCAACTACTTCCTGAACTTCGTCTGTTATGTCTTCAAAATGTGTTCTTTTCTGGGTTACAACTTCAAGAAATTTAATCATTCTTTCTCCTCCTTTAGATAGTATAAAACATCTTCATTAGTAAGGTCATACCAGTTTTTGTAAGCATCTGCAACAGCATAAGGATAAAAATCCCGATAGTTTAGGCAAACAATAGCATCTACTTCAGGAAGAAGTTTATCCACTGCAGATTTTGAGCAGGTAGGCACCGCTACTATTATTTTTTTGGGATTTTTCCTTTTAACCATTTGTATAGCTGTAAACATTGTATATCCGGAGGCAAGACCGTCATCTACTATAACAACCGTTTTTCCTGTTAAGTTTGGAAATGGTCTGTTTTTTCTGAAAATCTCGTTTCTGTGTTTTAGTGTCTGAATAGTCTTTTCTTTCTGTTTTTCTATTATCTCATCTGTAAGACCTGTATACTGAACAGCCTCTTTATTTAGAATATAATCCCCTTCAATGCTTACAGCACCGAACCCTGCCTCGGTATTCCATGGGTAAGTAATTTTTTTAACAAGAATCAAATCAAAGGGGATTTTTAATTTCTGGGAGATTTTTTTACCTACTGGAACTCCACCTGATGGAATTGCAACAACAATACTATTTTTATCAACCAAATCTTTTAAAAATTCTGCCAGTCTTTCCCCTGCCTCATCCCTATCCTCAAAAACAAATACCTTATTTTTAAGATTTTCATCCTGAATAAGTTTTCCCATACAATAAATATATAAACCAAAAGTAGAGAGGTTCAAATTGAAGGCTGTTATACAAAGAGTGAATAAATCATGGGTTGAGGTTGATGGTAGAATAGTAGGCAGCATAGATAAAGGTTTGAATATACTTCTCGGTGTTGAGAAAGGAGATACAGAAGAGGACATAAAGAAAATGATTAATAAGATTCCTTACCTCAGGATTTTCGAGGATGAAAATGGAAAGATGAATTTATCCCTAATTGATATAAACGGTAAAGCTCTTGTAATCTCCCAATTCACTCTGGCAGGAAATATAAAAAAAGGTAGAAGACCTTCTTTTGATACTGCAGAAGAACCTGAAAAGGCTAAAAAACTTTATGAAAAATTTGTTGAGGAACTGGGAAAAATTGTTCCTGTTGAAACCGGCATCTTTGCAGCACATATGAAGGTTTTTATTGAAAATGATGGTCCCGTAACATTTATAGTGGATTCACGGCAGTTGTAGTATTTCGTGGAGTGGAAAGTCTTCCTCAAGGACAGGGAAATCCTCTATTTTCCTGTCAAAAGCCGCTTCCAAGAATGCATTACTCCACCAGTTTATATCATATTTTTGGATATGTTTTCTTAAGTTTTTCATTCTTTTGGATTTCTGGTTATCTTTCATTGTCAAAGCTTTATACAGGGTATAAGCTGTTCCCTCAAGGTCATAAGGATTTATAAGTAAGGCATCTTTATATAGCTCTGTGGCAGCCCCTGCAAACTCACTCAAGAGTAATACCCCGTTTTCATCAATATTTGCCGCTGCATACTCTTTTCCAACAAGATTCATACCGTCTTTTATCGGATTAACCCAGCACACATCTGAATATCTGTAATAGGCGATTAGTTTCTCAAAATCCAGTCTACCTGCGATATACCTGACAGGTGTCCATCTATCTGTCCCGAATTTTCCGTTAATCTCACTTACAAGATGTTCAAATTCAATCTTTAGCTGGTCGTATTCCGGAAGTTTTTTGATATTAGGGGCTACTGCCTGAACAAGCTGGACTTTGCAGTGAAATTCCGGATATTTTTCAAGGAAAAGTTTAAATGCTCTAAGCTTATGTATCAGACCTTTTGTATAATCAAGTCTATCTATTCCCAGTATAAGTTTTCTTTTTTTATCCAGAGATTTTACCTGTTTTGCAAAGGAGTTATACTTTTCAAAATCAATACTTATAGGGAATACCCCTACCTTAATGGTTTTACCTTTGTATTTTATCTGGGTTATTGGCTCTTTTACTTTAATCTGGATACCGTCTATAAGCTCATCAAGGCAGTCAAGGAAATTTTTCCTGTCTATGTATGTATGAAATCCAATAAGGTCGTAATGGAGCAGTCCTTCAAGCAGTTCTATTCGCCATGGGATTTTGAAAAACAGTTCAGGATTTGGAAATGGAATATGAAGGAAAAAGCCTGTTTTGTTTTTGACCCCTGATTCTTTTAGATATTCCGGCAGCAAGAAAAAGTGGTAATCATGCACCCAGATTAAATCGTTTTTGCTGACTAATTTTTTTATATAATTTGCAAACTTTTTATTGACTTTTTTATAGGCCTGCCAGTATTCCGGCTCAAATCTGGTATAAGCGGGAAATGTATGGAAAAGCGGCCATATAATTCCATTGGAAAAACCATCAAAGAAGTTTTTCCTTTCTTCTTCTGTAAGGGAAACAGGATAAAGGGCAAATCCTTCCTTTTTCCCTGTTTCAAGGATTAATTGTTTCAACTCTTTGTTTATCTGATTGGTTCCTGCCCAGCCAAGCCATATTGCCTGTCTTTTGTAAAGTGCCTGTTTTAATGCTGTAACCAGTCCTCCGGGACTTACCTTAACTGAATACTGTTTATCCTTTTTTTCAACATGAATAGGCAGTATCGCCGAAACAACAAACAGCCGCTCTTTTTCCATTTCCACCTCTTATTCTCTATCTCTACCTCTAAATATTAATTTAATAGGTGCTTTTTCAAAGCCAAGTATTTCTCTAAGGTTATTTTCCAGAAATCTGACATAATGTTCTTTGAAGCCTTCCGGATAGTTTACGAACATAAGGAAGCAAGGGGGTTTCCCTTCAAGCTGTGTTGCATAGTAAATCTTGAGAGGCTTTCCTCTATATGCCGGTGGTTGTCTGAGGGATAAGATTTGCTGTAGTGCCCTGTTAAGCTGCCCTGTTCCAACCCTTTTCCATGCCTGATTATAAACCTCAACTATTTCTTGAAGCAGCTGTTTTATTCCTCTTTTCTGCTTTGCTGAGGTTAAAACTATCGGAGCATAAGGCAGAAAATATAATCTCTCTCTAACCTGATTTTTTATTCTGTTTAAAACTTCTTTTCGCTGAGGGAGTGTATCAATTTTGTTTATTACGATAATAGCTGGTTTTGAATACTTTTGTATAAGATGGGCTATTTTAGTGTCCTGCTCTGTTGCTCCTTCTTTTGCATCTATAACATGAACAACAACATCTGCTCTTTTTAATGCCTCAAGGGTCCTTCCTACGCTGAAAAATTCTATTCCGTAATCAACTTTGGACTTTTTTCTTAGTCCTGCTGTGTCAAGGAAAAGAAATTTATGTCCATTCCATTCAAAAAGGGTGTCAATAACATCTCTTGTTGTTCCGGGAATGTTTGATACTACTGCCCTTTCCTCTCCTAAAATTGCATTTAATAGTGAAGATTTTCCGGCATTTGGTTTTCCTACAATAGCAACTTTTATGACCTCATCTTTTTCTTTTTTCTCTTGTTTTATTTCCTCTTTGGCAGCTTCTACTTCATAATCAGGTATATGTTTCACAACCTCATCAAGCAAATCTCCAACGCCGTATTTCTGGATAGATGAAACAGGAAAAACCTTATCAAATCCAAGCTCATAAAATTCATAAATCCTGTCCTCATGAGAAGGGTCATCAATTTTGTTTACCGCTACCAAAACAGGTTTTTTTGTTTTGTGGAGTATTTTTGCTATATCTTTGTCTGTCGGTGTTAAGCCTTCTTTCCCATCAACAACAAATATAAACAGGTCAGATAAATCAAGCTCTTTTTCAATCTGTTTTCTAATATAAGGTGCAAATTTATCCTCATCTCCTTCTATGTATCCGCCTGTATCAACAACTTCAAAAGGCACACCAAGCCATTCGGTTTTTGCAACAACTCTATCCCGGGTTACACCGGGGATATCTTCCACTATTGCCTTTCTTTTTCCTATTATCCTGTTAAAAAGGGAAGACTTACCGACATTAGGTCTTCCGACAATGGCTACTCTAAACATTTTTTCTCCTTGATTAGATTAGATTTTTGTATAAAATTTTTAAAAGATATTAAATATTCTATAACTAAAGGGGTATAAAATGTTAAAAAAAGTAGTTCCAGTTTTTTTAATCTTTAGCACATTCTCTTTTGCTGCCCTATCAGCAGGGAAGATAGAATTTAAGCCAGAAAAAACAATTTTCAAGAAATCAGAAAAAGTTTGCTTTTTTCTGAAAAATGACTCAGACCAGAAGATATATCTTCCTTCATCTGCTCCATGGGCAGTATTCAAAGATAAAAAATATGAAAAAGTTGTTTATTCTCCAATTGCAACACAATCAATAGTGGAAATTAAACCATCAGAAGAAAAGAAATGGTGCTGGAATCAGAAGGATTTCAAAAATGAGCAGGTTCCATCTGGAGAATATACAATCAGATTAACAGCATTTCAAAACGGTAAAAAAATATTTTTAAGTTCTTCTGTGCAGATTAAAAACTCACAATGAGGATTTTTTTATTAGGTTTAGCCCTTATCTTTCTGTTTTCCTGTGCAGAAAAGAAGCATTACCATTATCATAGTAAATGCCCTTCTACGTTTAAAGGACTGGCCTCCTATTATGGCAAAAAATTCCATGGCAGAAGAACCGCCAGTGGTGAGATTTATAATATGTATAAATACACTGCAGCCCATAGATATCTGCCCTTTGGGACAATATTACTGGTAAAAAATTTAAAAAATGGTAGAACGGTAAAAGTTAGGATTAATGATAGGGGACCCTTTGTAAGAGGAAGGGTTATTGACCTGTCCTATGCTGCTGCCAAAAAATTAAGAATGCTAAGGGCAGGGGTTGTTCCCGTAATCGTTAGAGTTCTAAGGTGCGGCAGGTGAAAAAAACACATTTTGTTAAAGGAACCCTTTTATTTTCTTCTGCAACCTTTATAAGCAGGATTTTAGGCTATCTCAGGGATGCCACCATAGCTTATGTTTTCGGGGCAAATCCTTTAACAGATGCCTTTTTTGTAGCATGGAGAATTCCCAATACCCTCAGGCAGCTTGTTGCAGAAGGTAGCTTTAATGCTGCTTTTATTCCTATTTATACTCAGCTAAACAAAAATGACCCTGAATATGCAAAAAAATTTGCTTCTTCAATGTTTTCCTTTTATACACTTATACTGGCAGCTATTACCGTTATTTCTATTGTTTTTGCAAAATATATTGTCGTTCTTATTGCACCGGGGCTTGCTGAAAAGGGGACTTTAGACACAGCTGCATCACTTTTAAAAATTGTTTTTCCTTATCTGGTGCTTGTTGGATGGGTTTCATTTTTTATGGCCTTGTTGAATACAAGGGATAGATTTTTTATCCCTGCTGTATCTCCGGCATTACTTAATTTATCCTTTATATTTTTTGCGCTGCTATTATCTGATAGATATGGCATATATGCCCTTGCTTATGGGGCAATTGTAGGTGGCGTTTTGCAGGTAGTTCTCCAGATACCACTGCTAATAAAAGAAAAGATGATGCCTTCTGTATCATTTGAATTTTTACCTGAAATTAAAGAAACTATAAAAAGACTTGCTCCTGCTTTTGCATCCTTTGGTGTCAGTCAGTTTGGATTTGTGGTTGATACCATTATTGCATCATTTTTGATTGGCGGTGCAATATCCTATCTTTATTATGCAAATAGAATTTTCCAGCTTCCTATTGGGCTGTTTGCAATAGGGCTGGGTAATGCTTTGCTTGTTTCTTTGTCAAGGCATTTTTCCGAGGAAAATATAAAGGAATTTAACAAGGATTTAAATAACGGTCTTAGATTTGCATTTTTTATATCAATCCCTGCAGTGGTAGGAATGATAGTTCTGGGACAGGAAATTATAAAAATTCTGTTTGAAAGGGGTGCATTTTCCCAAAAAGATGGTCTGTGGACTTATTATGCCCTTGTTGGATACTCAATAGGGCTGGTAGGATATGCTGCGTCAAGGCCGCTAAAAAGTGCATTCTTTGCTATGGGCAATACAAAAATTCCCCTTTATTCAACTATTGTAGGTGTTCTGGTCAGTATTATTCTTGCAATTATTTTTGGTTTTATTCTTAACTGGGGAGTGTTTGGTCTTGCATTTGCTTCATCAATTGGCGGAATAATGAGTTTTGTTTATTTATATCTAATCTCAAAATTTGAAATTGATAAAAAGGAAGTTTTTGAAACCATTTTAAAATCTGTTTTGTCTGCTGTTTTGATGGCAGCTGCCGTGTTTGGTGTAAAATTTTTAGCAGAAAATCTGTATATTCAGGTTTTTGGTGGAATAACCATTGCAATTATAGTTTATTTTGGTGTGGCCTATCTGCTAAAGGAAAATTCTGTTTTAATGCTTAAAAAACTCAGGAAATAATATTTTTTATCAAATCTTGTGTATTCTTTTCCAAAAATGGTGCATGGTTAGAATTTGTCAGATAAAGCTGAGAGTTTTTAATCTGCTGTGAGGCAAAAACGCTACCCTGATAATTGATTATTTTGTCTTTTTTGCCGTGGATTAAATAAGCTGGGATAGGAATATCCTTCATTTTTTGTGTCAAATCCAGCTCTATAAATTCCCGCAACAGTTTAATACTGCCTTCTTTCTCCGGCAATGGAATATCTCTAAATGTATCCCCTGCAGCTGTTTTACGAAAGTTGTAAATCGTATCCGAGAAATCAACCTTTAGTGCGACCATAAAGGCCTTTACAAAAACAGGATTGTGTCCCAGATTTTTGTCTTTGAATTTAGGAGAAAATCCGATTAAGACAAGCTTTTTCAAATTTGATGGTTTTTTTAACGCTGTTAAAACGGATATTGAAGCACCCAGTGACCAGCCTATTAAAACAACTTCTTCCTGTGATTTTTGTATCTGATGGTATATATCCTCTGAAAAATTTTCCATTATGTTTTGGCCTGTGTAGTCTTTATTCTGACCGTGGAATGGAAGGTCTATAAACTGGCTATCTGGGATATCAAAAAACCCTTTCCATATCTGAGAGGAAAAGCTCCAGCCGTGGATAAATATCTTTTTAATCTTCAAACTCCTTAAATATTCTTTTTAACTCATTTTGCCAAAATTTTAGTTTTTCTTCATCATTTTTAAATTTTATGTTGTAAAGCTTTTGGGCAAATTTAAAAAATCCCTCAGATGGAATACCTGATTTTTTACTTACAACAAGGCTACCTATCATTGCTTTTCCATCTTTTACATAGCTTTTGCATAGTTTGTGAAGATATTTTGACAGAACTATGCCCATTAATTTTCCTGATGGAATTTTTTTGTCAGAAGTTTGATTTATCTGTTTTGCAAGCTCACTGTAGGTTATTGTTTTTTTATTTTTTGCACAATCAATCAAAATTTTTTCAATTTTATTTAACATCTTTGATTAAAACCGGAGTTTCCTGCAAAAATTTATAAAGACTATCTATATCAACCTGATTTTTTACAAAATATATCCTGCCGCCTTTTGTGTTTCCTTTTTCTTTCAGGGGGGTAAATCTGTAATATTTTTCCTTTGTCGCTACATAGCCGGTCAGATAATCAGGCTCATCTGATATACAGTATTCTGCAACTATATCAGGATGAAGCATATTTTTCGTGGCTAAGGCTAAAGCATCTGCTGTTCTTTCTGTCCAGCCTTTTTGTAAAAGTTTCTGAACTACCTTTTCCCTGTCCATGAAATCCACATCTGTTGTCCTCACTCCCCTGAAACTATCTTTTTCTATTCTTTCTCCTTCTAAATTTACTATCATGGCTCCACGCATATTACTGCCGTCAGGTGCAGCTCCAGAGTGTATTAGAGTGATAAGTTGTTTGAGCTTTTTTTCAGATAATCCTGTTACTTCCTTTAAGAGCCGAATAGCCTTTTGGTTAGCCTCAATATAATCATCAAACTGTAGTTCTTCTATTGGCAGTGTTTTTTCTACTATTAAAGGTTTTTCTTTTACAGACTGGATTTTTATATTTATATCATCGTGTTCTTTTGAAGCAACACGATTATATAAATTGGACAGGGTTTGCTCAATTTTTTCTTCAGGAACTATCCTTTCGGCTCCTGAAACATGCTTTCCCTCTAAGGAAGCCCTAAGTTTTATACTAAAAAGTTTCATAGCTCAAGATGATGTTGAATTCCCAGATTAAAACTTCTTCTATGTATTGGAGTTAAACCGTATTTTTGGATTTCCTGTTTATGTAGCTTTGTTGGATAGCCTTTGTGTTTTTCAAAGGAATGGGGAAAGACCTTCCCAAACTCTTCCATTATTTTATCTCTTGTAACCTTTGCTATTATTGAAGCTGCTGCAACAGACAGGCTTTTTTCATCAGCTTTTTTTACGGAAATATGGGGATATGGTTCAAATCTAACATAATCGGTAATTAAAAAATCATAATCTGTTTTAAGGTCTTCAAGGGCTCTTTCCATTGCCAGTTTTGTGGCATTGTAGATATTAATTTTGTCTATTATATTGCTGTCAACTATGCCTATGCCAATTGCTATGGCTTTTTGTTTAATTTCTTCTATCAGATTTTCCCTTTGTTTAGGGGTGAGTTTCTTTGAGTCTTTGAAAATAAAAGGTTTTATATCAGGTGGAAAAATAACAGCGGCAGCAACTACGGGGCCTGCCAGAGGGCCCCTACCTGCCTCATCTATTCCTACAACTTTTGAATAACCTTTTTCCCAAAGGCTTTTTTCAATTTCAAGCATTAACCTACTGATTTTCTTTAGCAGCAGCAGATTCTTCTGCTCTTTTTCTGAGTTCCCACTCTTTGATTTCTCTAATCTTAGCAGCTTTACCTCTTCTTTCTCTGAGGTAGTAGAGTTTAGCCCTTCTAACTTTACCTCTTTTGGAGAGTTCAATTTTTTCTATTGATGGACATGCAAATGGGAATGTTCTTTCAATTCCTACACCATAAGATTCTTTTCTTACAGTAAAGCTTTTTCCTGTTCCACTTCCTTTAATTCTAATTACAACACCTTCAAAAACCTGAATTCTCTCTTTGTTTCTTTCTTTAACTTTTACATGAACTTTTACTGTGTCACCAACTCTAAATTCAGGAATGTCCTGCGGGATGTATTTTTGCTCTATTTCTCTGATTAACTGGTGCATTTCTTCCTCCTCAAGCTAATTTAGCAAAACAATAGTTTACTATAATGTTTAAAAAAAATAAAGTATCCTTAAAGTAAGCCGTTATTAATTATGTTGAAGATCAAATTTTTCTTGGGCTAAAGGAATAAATTTCCTTTCTATCACTGGATAATCGTTGACTACGCCTTTTGACAATAAGATTTGGAACACATAATTTGAACCCACCCAAAAAGAAACAGCAGAAGCTATAAGGTATAAATCCCACATTCTGATAAATTTTTCATCAAACATTTCCCGAATTTTATCTATGTTTTTCCAGAAATTTTCCCTCCATTTTTTCAATGTATAGTAGTAATGCATACGCCAGTTATCAAAATCCACAAGAAAATACTTAAACTGAAATGAACATAAAGAATCCATTATTTCACTAATTGAAGGTAGATAACCTCCCGGGAATATATATTTCCTTATCCATCTGCTCTGGGTATCTGTGTGCATTTTACCTATTGTGTGAAGGAGAAATAATCCACCCTTATCAAGCACTTGATATACCTTATCGAAAAAGTCACGGTAATGTTCCCTTCCCACATGTTCAAACATTCCTACAGAAACGACCTTGGTAAACTTTTTGTTTAAGTCAGGAAGCTGGGTATAATGCATAAGATATACTTCAACTCTATCTTCTAAATTCCTATTTTTAATTTCTTCTTTCACATGCTTATATTGATTTTCTGAAAGGGTTATTCCAACTGCTTTTAAACCATATCTTTCTGCACTTTCCAGTATAATTGAGCCCCATCCACAACCAATATCAAGTAAAGTATCATTTTCATTTAATTGAAGTTTGTCATATATTATTTTTCTTTTTAATTTTTGAGCATCTTCAAGACTCATATCGGGACTTTCAAAAAAGGCACAGGAGTAAGTCATACTATCATCAAGAAATAGTTTATAAAAGTCATCTCCAATATCATAATGATACTGGATATTTTCTTTATCCCGGGAAACGCTCCATCTAAATATATTTTTAATTAATGTGGTGGCTTTATTTTTCTCCATCTGATTTGCAAGATAAAATCCTCTTTTTAGTATTTCTTCCAAATCTCCCTCTATTTCTATATCACCATTCATATAACCTTCCCCAAATCCCATTTCAATATCTTTTAATACATTATTAAGAGCAGTTTCTGTTTTGAATTTAATAAGGTAGTCTGGCTTTGAAGACGATATTATTTTTCCGGATGGTAATTGAATACCGATGATTTTATCTTGATTTTGATTGATTTGGGAAAGGAATTTTTCTATTATCTTTTCTTTAATCAATGGGAGCCCCTCCGGGAGAAAGATACAATAAAAATATATGCGCTGTAATTTTATTTTCCAGAGGGGCTAAATATTTATTTATTTAACAATTTATCCAGTTCTTCTACTACTTTTGCAACATGACCTTTGGCCTTAACATTTCTCCATTTTTTGACTATTGTTCCATCAGGGGCAATTATGTATGTGGAGCGAATAACACCTTTTGTTACCTTGCCATACATTTTTTTCTCGCCATAGGCATCATAAGCTTCTAAAACTTTTTTATCTGGGTCTGAAAGGAGATAAAAGTTCAGATTATACTTCTCTTTAAATTTTTTGTGGCTGTTCATACTATCCGGGCTAACTCCTGCAACAACTGCTTTGTCTCCAATTACATTAAGATTATCCCTGAAATCGCAAGCTTCTGTGGTGCAACCTGGAGTATTATCCTTCGGATAAAAATATAAAATGAGATATTTACCTTCAGAAAGTAAGTCTTTAAGGCAGATTTCCTTTTCTTCACCTTCAGGCGTTAATCCCTGCAGACAAAAATCTGGTGCTTTATCTCCTTCTTTTAACATTGTTTTCCTCCTTTTTATTTATATCTTCTTAGTAACTCTTCCTGAATATCTTCTAATTTTATTCCTGTATCGGCAAGTGCAATAATCAAATGAAAAATAAGGTCTGCAGTTTCATAGACAATTTCGTCTTTATCTTTATTTTTCAGGGCTATTACAGTTTCTATAGCTTCCTCTCCTACTTTTTGGATAATTTTGTCTGAACCTTTTTCAAATAATTTTGCAACATAAGAGCCTTCAGGTTTTGTTGTTTTTCTTTCTAGGACTTTTTCATATAAAGCGTGGAATATCTCATAGGCATCAGGTTTTTCTTCTTTTTTCAGGTTTATATCCCTGTAAAAACAGCTTTCTTCCCCTGTATGACAGGCCACTCCGTAATCTTTTACAAGATATAAAACACTATCTTCATCACAATCTATTTTTATTTTTACTACTTTTTGCTTATTTCCAGAGGTTTCTCCCTTTACCCATAGTTCCTGTCTGGAACGGGAATAGTATGTGGCATAACCGGTTTCAATGGTTTTTTCTATAGCTTCTTTATTGGCATAGGCCTGCATAAGAACCTTTCCTGTGTAATAGCTCTGGGTTACAACAGGCACAAGTCCATGGGAGTTGAATTTTATTTTTTCCAGAATAGATTTATCCAATAGAATTACCTCTTAATAATTTGTTATATAATTAAGAAATTATACTTAAATTAAGTGGGAAAGAAAAAATGTTAAGTAAATATAAAGTTTTAAATAAAATAAATGATTATAAAGACCTGAAAAATCTTTCTGATGAAGAGATAAAATCTCTAATAGAAGAAATCAGGGATTATATCATTGAGGTAACCTCCAGAAATGGTGGTCATATTGGGCCTTCCCTTGGTGTCGTTGAGTTAACAGTAGCACTTCTAAAGGTATTTAACCCTGAGATGGATAGAATCGTCTGGGATATAGGTCATCAGGCCTATTCATGGAAAATCCTAACAGGTAGAAAAGAGCAATTTAAAACACTCAGACAGTATAAAGGCATTTCAGGATTTCTAAAAAGGACTGAAAGTCCCTACGACCATTTTGGTGCAGGACACAGTAGCACCTCAATCTCTGCTGCCCTTGGAATGAGAATGGCAAAAGACCTGAAAAAAGAGGAAGGCTGGAGTATTGCCGTTATCGGTGATGGTGCAATGACAGCCGGTCAAGCTTTTGAAGGTCTAAATAATGCAGGATGGTTAGACCCAAGCAAGTTTATCGTCATTCTTAATGATAATCAGATGTCTATATCTCCAAACGTCGGGGCAATTTATACATATTTCAACAGAATAATAACAAATGAAGTATTCCAGAAATCAAGACAAAAACTAAAAGATGTAATAAAGAAAGTTTTTGGTGAACAAGGTGCAAAGGTTGCAAGGAAGTTTGAAGAATACATAAAAGGGCTTTTTGCCCCAGGTGTCATATTTGAGGAACTTGGTTTCACATACGTGGGACCTGTTGATGGACACAATGTTTTTGAACTAGAAAAAACACTGGAAAATATCAAAAAAATGAGAGGTCCTATAATTCTGCATATACTCACCCAAAAAGGAAAAGGATATAAACCTGCAGAAGAAAACCCAACTCCATTTCATGGAATATCTCCTTTTGACAAAATAACAGGAACACCAATTAAGAAAGTCGGTGCTCCACCTTCCTGGAGTAAAGTTTTTGGTAAGGCTCTGACAGAGATTGCAGAAAAGGATGAGAAGGTTGTAGCAATTACGCCGGCTATGAAAGAAGGCTCAGGGCTTACCGAATTTGCAGATAGATTTCCGGATAGATTTTTTGATGTTGGTATAGCTGAACAGCATGCTGCCACATTTGCTGCAGGACTTGCAGCAGAAGGAATGAAACCTGTTCTATCTTATTATTCAACATTTCTACAAAGGGGATATGACCAGGTTATCCATGATATTGCCCTTCAACATTTACCTGTTGTAATTGCAATTGATAGGGCAGGACTGGTAGGAGAAGATGGACCAACACACCATGGAGTTTATGATATAGCATTTTTAAGGGCTATTCCTGATATCGTTATATCTGCCCCTAAAGACCAACAAGAGTTAAGAAATCTCCTTTATACTGCAATAAACTCTGGCAAAACATTTGCCATAAGATATCCCCGAGGTTCAGCTATAGGAGAAAAAGCAGAAGGATTTGAGGAAATTCCTATAGGTAGTTGGGAAGTTTTAGATGAAGGAAAAGATATAGCTATCCTTGCTGTTGGTAAGTATGTAGAAAAAGCTAAAGAAACCAAAAATCAGCTTAAAAAATATGGAATAAATCCGACTATTGTTAATGCAAGATTTATTAGACCTCTGGATAAAAAACTCCTAAATGAAATTCTAAGCGCCCATCATTTTGTTATAACTATGGAAGATGGAACTGTAAATGGTGGTTTTGGAAGTGCTATAGCCGAGTATATTCTGGATAATAGATACTCCAACGAACTGCTGAGATTTGGTATTCCTGATAGATTTGTTCAACACGGAAAGATAGACAAATTAGAAGAGGAACTGGGACTGTTACCGTCCCAAATGGTTGTTAAAATCATGGACTTTATAAAAGGAGAAAACTACAAAGTAGTAGGTTAAATTAGGAGTGCTCTTCAACCCATTTGTATGCCAGATAAGCCATTACTGATACGCCTATAGGTAGGACATCCTCATCTATATCAAACAGTGGACTGTGGAGAGGTGCTGTTATTCCTTTTTCCTCATTTCTAATTCCAATTCTGATAAATGTTCCTGGAACTTTCATAAGATATTCAGCAAAATCTTCGCCACCCATACTTGGATTTTCCAGCTCAACCACATTTTCTTCTCCAAGTAAATCCTTCATCATACCAAGGGCAAATTTTGTTGTTTTCTCATCATTTATTACAGGTGGAGTTCCATGTTGATAATCAAATTCATAAGCAGCTCCATAGGCAAGGGTTACACCCCAGATAGTATGCTCCATCCATTTTGGTATCTGATCTCTAAGCTCAAGGCTAAGAGTTCTAACTGTTCCTCCCATCTCAATTTCATCGGGAATAATGTTATCTGCATATCCGCCTTTTATCCTTCCGATAGTTAAAACTGCCGGATGCAGCGGATCAACTTTTCTGCTAACTATATGATGGAGGGAGTTTATAACCTGTGCTCCTACAAGAACAGGGTCAACTCCAAGGTGTGGTCTGGAGGCATGGGCACCTTTCCCTTTAATTTTTATATGGAATATATCGGAGGAAGCCATCATATGACCTATCTTTGTTCCCACTTTTCCTGCAGGAAGTTCAGGGAACATGTGGGCTCCAAAAATAGCTGATACTTTCGGATTATCTAAAACTCCTGCTTCTACTAATTTTTTTGCTCCATCACAATCATGTCTTTCTTCACAGGGCTGGAATATAAGTTTTACATTCCCCTGAAGATGTTCCTTTAATTCAGTTAAAACCTTGGCAGCCCCTAATAAGATGGTAGTATGAGCATCATGGCCACAGGAATGCATAACATTTGGAACTTTTGAGGCATAGGGTTTTCCTGTTTTTTCCTGCATAGGCAGGGCATCCATATCAGCCCTAAGGGCTACGGTTATATCATGTTTTCCTTTAATAAGACCGACAACTGCTGTAGTTCCACCGAAATTTTCTATTACTTCATCAACTCCAAATTCTCTTAGTTTTTCTGCAACAAATTTTGCTGTTTTATGCTCTTGTGCAGAAAGTTCAGGATACATATGTATATGTCTTCTCCACTGGATAAGTTCATCTTTTATCTGGTTTGATAATTTTTTGATTTCTTCTCTGGCGTCAATATGAATAGACATTAGACCCTCCTGTGATATAGTTATAAATACAATATATTGCTATTAATTATTTTATTCCATGAGATTTTTCAGGCCATTTAAAACCATATCAGGAGTTATATCTTGCATGCACTCAAATGTGCCTGTTGGACATTCGTTGTGACCATGAAGTCCGCAAGGTCTACATTTTAGGCCTTTAACTTCAACAACAATACCGTTTCTGTATGGATAAAACCCAAAATCTGTTATTGTGGGACCATATATATCAACCACAGGGGTATTAAATGCAACTGCCATATGAACAGGTGCCGAATCATTTGATATAAGGGCTTTTGCATGTTTTATCAGAGAAAAACTTTCCCTTAAATTTGTTTTGCCAACGAGATTTAAAGGTTTATTTTTCAAAAGAGATATTATTTTTTGAGTAAAAGGTAAATCCTCTTCTCCACCAATCAGCACAATATTTTCATTTTCCATAAGAGCTTTTATTACTTCCCTGAAACCCTCTACCGTCCATCTTTTTGTATTCCATTTTGAACCGGGAGCTATTAGGATATAGTCTTTATCTTTTAATCCATATTTTTGATAACTTTTATCTTCCTCTTCAGTTAAAAACAGTTCCGGGATTTTATGGAGTTTATCCTCAGAATATTCAGGAAAAACCTTAAGCAAAGATAGATTTCTGTCTATCTCATGGGTTCCATCAAATCTATGGGGAATCGTTTTTGAGTATAAAAAAGAGAAGCCTGCTTTATCAAAGCCTACCCTGAACGGAATTCCTGATAAAAACAGAGAATAAGCTGCCCTATGGGAACGATGGGGAGATATTGCTATATCAAATTTTTCCTTTCTTAATCTTTTGATTAAAGAAAAGGTTGAATCTTTTGATTTATCAAAAATAATAAGCTCATCTACATACGGATTATTCTTTAAGACTTGTTTCCCAAATGGTTTTGCAATTACATAAAGTTTGCTATCAGGAAAGAGATTTTTTATTGAATGGAATAGGGGAGTAGAAAGGATTAAATCCCCCAAAAAAGCTGTCTGCCAGACTACTATCTTCATTTATTTTTCTATAAACCTGCCCATTGAGTAGAATTTGGATTGTCTTTCCTCTACAAGCTGGTCAGGTGGAATATCTATTATTTCTCTTAATGCTTTTCTAAGTGCTCTTTTTAAAAGTCTGTATGTTTTTTTAGGTTGCAGGTGTGCTCCTCCCGGTGGCTCAGGAACTATACAGTCTATAATTCCGAGCTCTTTTAAATGTTTTGCGGTTATTTTCAGATTTTCTGCTGCTTCAGGGGCTTTTTCCTGTGATTTAAACAGAATTGCTGCACATCCTTCAGGGGATATTACAGAGTATATAGAGTTTTCAAGCATCAGTATTCTATCCCCAACACCAAGGGCAAGTGCTCCACCGCTTCCGCCTTCTCCAATAACAGTAGCAACAATAGGAACTCTTAAACCACCCATTGTCATTATACTTTCTGCAATAGCCTGTGATTGTCCTCTTTCTTCTGCTCCAATTCCCGGGTATGCTCCTGGTGTATCTATAAATGTAAAAACAGGACGGCCAAATTTTTCTGCCAGTTTCATAATTCTTATAGCTTTTCTATATCCTTCTGGGTGTGGCATACCAAAATTTCTTTCTATTTTTTCCTTTGTATCTTTCCCTTTCTCATGACCTATAACAGCAACAGGTATCCCTTCAAAAAATGCAAATCCTGCAATTATAGCTTTGTCATCTCCAAATCTTCTATCCCCGTGCAGTTCAACAAAATCTGTAAATAGATTATTTATATAATCACTGGTATGTGGCCTTTTTGGGTGCCTTGCCAGTTGAACTCTTTCCCATGCAGAAAGCTCTTCTATTCTATTTCTTGTAAGCTTTCTAAATTCTTTTCTTGCCTGTATTAATTCTTTTAATTTTTCTTTATTTCCTTTCTTAACTTCCTTTCTTAAAAGCTCTATTCTTTCTGATAAAGACTGTATATCTTTGTTTCCTTCCATACTCCCAAGCCCTTTAAAAATTTTGTTTTATTACCAAAAAGATATAAATAATATAAAACATTCCTCCCAGTGTAAGCCCAAAGGGAATTAATTTCTTTTCGACATAAGATGTTACCAATGCAATAAATCCTGCCATAATTGTGAAAATTCCTGACACAAAAGCAAGCCCTGTAATGTCCCATTGTGTAAAAACAACCCCTATAGAAACCGGTATTGTGCTCTGGAAAACCATTGCTCCGCTTATATTACCAACAGCGAGGGTGTCTTTCCCCCGTAAAATCCATAAAACACTGTTTATTTTTTCAGGCAGTTCTGTTGCTATAGGTGCCACAAGCAGTGAAAAAATAAGCGCAGGAAAACCAATTGCAATACTTATATTTTCAAGACCTTTTATAAAAATGTTTGCCCCTGTAATCATAATAATAAGGGATACAATTACTTGCAGAAGTATTATTAATATAGAAGGCTCCGGATTTTTGGGTGCAAAATATAGATGTTCCACTTCTTCCATTTCTTGACTTTCGCCTTTAAGCGTAAGGAAAACATACAAAATATAAATTCCTAATAAAAATAATGCTGTAAAAATCCTTAATAAATGGTCTTCAAAAGGCACTATAAATAAAGCTACTGAATATGCGAAAAGGAAGAATACAAGGTCTCTTCTAAAGCCTATTGTTTCTATATTTATCTCAAGGCTTCTTTTTTTCAGAAGAAAATATCCTATTAGGACGGTTATTCCAACAAGTGGAAATGCCAGAGTTGATAGCATAAACGGTGCTCCGAGTATTGCCCCGACACCTATATCATGTCCGTGATTATGACCAAAAAAGAATATAGCTATTATAGGCAAAATAGTCTCCGGTAGAGCCGTTCCAATTGCAGCCAGAATACTGCCTGTAAAATTCTGGGATAGATTAAGCTTGTCCCCTAAAGCCTCTACGCCGTTTGTAAAAAGCTCTGCAGATATCAGAATAAATACAAGACCTGCTATAAAAAGCAGTATATCTATAATCACTTATTTTTCAGCTCCTTAAGTTTGTCTTTAAGTAGTTCTCCAAGGGTTCCAAGTCCTTCTCCGGAAGGCTTAACCTTATTCAGAACCTCTTCTAATTCTTTTTTCTCTTTGTCTTTTTCCAGTGCTTTTATACTAAGGATTATATCCTTGCCTTTAATTTTAATTATTTTAGCCTCAATTTCCTGTCCTTTGGATAATTTATCACTTGGAATTTCTATTTTTTCTTTTGATATCTGATTTACAGGGATAAATCCTTCTACTTCATCTGCAAGCTCAACAAATGCTCCCCTATCTATCAGTTTGATTACTTTTCCTTTTACCACATCTCCAACTTTATGGGTCTTCAGGAATATTTCCCACGGATTTTCTTTAAATTGTTTTAGGCCGAGTTTTATTCTATTTCCTTCTCTGCCGAGGACTTTAAACTTTTTGATATTTTTACCTTTTAAAACGGTAGAAATATTTTTAACTTTTGGGTTCCATGTGGCATCTATGAGATGGAGAACACCTTCCAGTTCATTTCCAAGGTCTATAATTGCCATTTTTGTTTTGATTTCTTTAATCTTTCCTTCTATTTCTGAACCTTCAGGATTTTCTTCAAGGAATTTATCAACAGGATGAGGCTGTGCCTGTTTTATACTAAGTTTGAGTTTTCTATTATCCCTGTCTAACTCAATAATCTTTGCTTGAACTTTTTGTCCAGGCTTGAATTTTTCTTTATATGCAAGGGGTTTTATATGGTCTGTTTCCATTTTATAGATAAATCCTTCTAAATCCCCGACTTTTACGACAAGTCCGTAATCATTTATTTCTTTAACAACTGCTTCAACTACATCTCCAACTTCTTTATCAAATTCTATCCATGGATTTGGTTCAAGGTCTCTTTTAGAGAAAACAACCTTTTGGTTTTCCCTGTCTATGCTTTTTACTTTAACTTCTATTTCGTCGCCAACAGACAGCTCATCCTGTAATTTTTTGTTTTTGTCCCAAGAATATAAAGCCTGTGGCAAGAAGCCAAAAACCACATTTTCAAGGGATAAAACTGCTCCTTTATCTGTGATTTTTACAACTTTTCCACGAACAACCTGTCCTTCTTGGAGAAGGTCAAATATTTCTTTTCTTTTTTTCTCCTCTTCTTCCTGAATAACCTGTTTTCTGGAAACAACTATGTTAGGAGTTTTTCCTATTTTTTCAAATTTCAGGACATATACATCAAATTCTGCAGGTGGAAATTCTTCCCCTTTTTTCAGTCCTGATTCTGAAAATGGTAGATAAGCCCTTACTCCTCCGAGGTCTAACAGGAAACCTTTTGTGGCTTTCTTAATTAGTTTTGCTTTTATTTTAGAGTTTGTATTAAATGCGTTCTCAACATTTTGTAACGCCTGCTGATATAGGATTGGTTTTCTTGATATTACTGCATAACCTTCTTTATTTCTTTTGCCCAGGTATACGGCTTCTATCTCGTCCCCTTCTTGTAATCCCTGAACTTCGGAGGGATCTATAACAACTTCAGTTTTTTGTCCAATATCAACAAATGCAACATCATCCTGAATTTTTACAATTTTTCCTTTTATTACTTCACCTTTTGAATAATGGTGAATATTGGCTGATTCTTCTTCAAGAAGTTTTTCAAATTCTGACTGGAAATTTTCCATAATTTAAGACCTCTAATTTGATATTAATAGCTAAACTAAAATTTTATCATTTTTTTAGTTAACTATGAAATACGATTTAAATCTAAGATGAACTACAAAATCAAAATTTGTCTATAGATTGATGGTGATTTATAATATTATTAGCAATAATTATAGGAAGATGACTATGAAGAAATACCTCTTATTACTACTAACTATTATCTACTTAATTCCTGGAATGGCGAATGCGAATTGTGCAGAAGGAGATATTTGTATAATATCAAAGGAATGTATTGGATTTGTAAACAAAAACTTAATTACCGACGATTCCAATAGACAAAAGGAGCTTGTGGAACAGAAATTAGCCAGAAAATTTAAACCTGGAGAACTTGTAAAAGTTTTATCAACTAATTTTTTCTGGTATAGAACATTTGTAGAACCTCTTGAGCCAAAAACAAAAAACAAAATCAAATATTGGATAGATAGTAGATGTTTAATACCAAATAAATAACCTAAAATCTTTACTAAATTTGAAAGGACTATTTTTGTAAACTCTTACTTTCCTTCATCAAATCATCTCGCTGGGTTTTGACTTTTATTATGATTTCAACTCTGTCGTTCCGTCTTCTCAAAAGTGGATGGTTCCATGTATATAAGGGCTTTGTATTCCCATATCCTGTGGCTGATATTTTTTTTGGGTCTACGCCATTTTTGATTAGAAACTCAGCCACGTTTACAGCCCGCTCAATTGAAAGTTTCCATGGGTCAACACCTTTTGGAACTTCAATATCTGTATGTCCTTCCACTAATATTTCTGTTTCATTCTTAGATAAACCTTTTAAAACCTTTGCTATTTGCTTTAAAGCTTTTTTAGCTTCATTTGTAAGCTCAGCACTTCCTGGTTTGAAAACAACATCATTAAACAAACGGACTATAACATAATCCTCAATTACTTCTATCTGGTATGCATGAACAGGTAAAACTCTTTTAATTCTCTCTTTAAGGGATAAAGCCATATCCTTAGGAAGTAAACTTATTGGAGGTAGCAAAGCTGTTGTTTTTGTATATTGAAGAACTCTTTCACCCTGAAAATACCACAGGAATTTCATTAATTTTTTTATATCAAGGACAGACATTGAATACAAAAGAATAAAGAATGTCAGCAGCAGAGACATTAAATCACTAAAACTTATTAGCCAAGCCGGTGCACTGGGACATTCCTCTTTTTTCTTTCTTGCCATTTTTAATCCTTTTTATGAAGCATTTATAACAAATTCAACCCTTCTGTTTTTAGCCCTGCCCTGTGGTGTGTTATTTGGTGCAATAGGTCTATAAGGGCCATAACCTCTGGCAGCCATATCTTTTTCTGGATAGCCACACTGTCTAAAAAGTTTCAAAATACTTAAAGCTCTAAGGGCAGAAAGCTCAAGATTTGATTTATATTTACCACTTCTTATTGGAATGTTATCTGTATGTCCTTCAATTATTACCGTAAAACCAGCCTGTTTAAGACTTTTACATATTTCAAGTATAAATGGCACAACTTCTGGATAAGGTGTTTCGCTTCCTGGAGGAAAAACTTTATCTGTATTTAATCTAAATCTGATAATACTTCCATGTTTGATAATATCTGCTTCTATACCTGCTTTTTTCAGTTTTTGCTGTATATCTAATAACGCCTTTGTAAGCATTTTTCTTCTTTTGATTTTTGGATACATATTTGGAAATTCAACAGGCACATTTGATTGATTAAGGAGTTTTTGCTCCAAAAATATCTTCCTTCCACCTAAACTCTCTGTAACACCTTTTATAACCATATGAAATTTTTCAAGGGATATTGTTCCCATAGAGAATAGAAGAATAAAGAATGTAAGAAGCAATGACATAAGGTCGCCGAAGCTTATTAGCCAGCCAGGTATTTTTTTACATTCCTCTTTTTTTTTACGTGCCATTATCCTTCTTCTCCGGCTTTAACGCCAAGCAGGGACATAAGTTTTGCCCTGAGGACATTAGGGTTTGTTCCGCTGTTTATAGCTTCTATGGTCAGGATGTAACTTTCTTTCATAAGCAGGGATAGGTCTTTGTAATATTTCAGCTTTTTGGACACAGGCACACACAAAACGTTTGCAAGAACAGCACCGTAAAGGGTTGTAATCATAGCAACGGCCATACCGGGGCCTAATGCAGATGGGTCGTTCAAGTTTTGTAACATCTGGATAAGACCAATCAATGTTCCTATCATACCGAAAGCAGGGAATAATTCTCCTAAAGCCTCCCAGATAGCAACTTCTGTAGATAAATCCTGGTCTATTTTCATAAGGGCTGTATCTGCATTACTTTTGATTTCTTCAATATCCTGACCATCTATAAGCATTCTCATTAAATCCCCAAAAAATGGGTCTTTTTCATAGAAATTATCAATATCTGATTCCAGTGCCAGAATTCCATTTTTCCTTGCTTTGTTAACCACATCAACCAGAAAATCTATATGCTCAACAGGGTCAGGAAGACCGGGTTTAAAGGCTTTTAGAACAGCTTTGAGGCCGTTTATCATTTCTTTAAGGGGATAGGATGCAAGGGATGCTGCAAGTCCTCCACCTACAACTATAAGTAATGAAGGTATATTTACGAAAGCAAGGGGACTACCACCTAAGGCTATTGAGATTACCAGTAGAAGCGTCGCACCAACAATACCAATGACCGTGGCTATGTCCAAGGTTATCCTCTCTATTCAAATAGTTTAAGTCTTTTGTATTCCTTAAGTAATTTCTGTTGCTCGGCCTGAACGAATTTTATAATAAAGTTTTTATTTTCACCCTTAAGGTCTTTGAATTCTGCCCCGTAACATATGTTCTTGCCCATTTCCCTTATATTTTTAATAACTGCCTGAACAGGTATTTGGGCATCTTCAAACTCAAGCACAAGATTTATCTCTGCCCCAATATTCATTTTCAAATTCCGTGCTTCTTTTATTGGAATACAAAAACCTACTCCGTCAATACTAATATCGGTTGTTTTGAACTCTTTTTTTACCTTATTTCCGTTAATGTCGTAAGTCTCTAAAATTAAAGGAATTTCTTTTTTGACCCGGAAATCTTTTCTCCTTTGAATCTGAAGGAATTTAAATGTATGGGGGATTTTTATTATGTATTTTCCATCTTCTTCAAAGATTTCCTCAATATTACCATCAATTAGATATATTGCATCATCTTCCCTTATAAATTTTATTTTCACATTATCTCCTTCTTTAAAAGGAAAAGGAGGTTTCTGGTCTATAAGATACCAATACATATATTTTTCATCCTTATCATAAAGGGCAACGGGATAGGTTCTATTTTGATACATAAAGTTTCCAGTCTGGAAAAGGTCTATATCTTTGGTTGATATAAGAGGCATGAATGGCGGTATTTTGTCAAATCCTAATTTTTTACGCATATTTTTTATAAGTTTTTCATCAAAATCAGGATTGTCTTCTATGTATGCCTGAACTACCTTTTCAAATGGTGCTTTATATTCAAGAACAAGAAATGGGTCCTTATGGGTTTTATGGGAGTATTCCCAGAGAATTTCCAGCTCTCGTCTTGTTAAACCATAAGCTTCTCCATTTCTAAAAAATAATCTTTTCATATATCTCTGGGAGATAAACTCCTCAAATTTCTCCCAGAAAAACAGAAAAAAAGCAATTAAAACAAAAATAAGGACTACTATAAAAACTGCTATCAGATTAACATGCTCTATTGTTGTTCTAAATGCATCAACAACAATATTTACCCTTTCATCCACATTTTACTCCAGACTGGTAAGAAATAGGTTTTTAACTATTTCGTAATTTCCTGAATTTTCTCAACAACTTCCTTTATTATCCAGTCTGGAGTGGATGCTCCTGCTGATACACCTATATTTTCAGCATTTTCAAACCATTCAGGTTGAAGTTCATCCGCCTTTTCTACGTGGTATGTATTTGGATTTAAGGCCTTTGATATCTGTGTCAGTCTTCTGGTATTTCCGCTGTGCTTTCCGCCAATAATAATCATTACATCAACTTCTTTTGCCAGTTTTTTAACTTCTTCCTGACGGACAGATGTTGCGTCGCATATAGTATTGAATACTTTGAGTTCCTCAACATTAGAAGCTATATATCCAACAGCTTCTTCAAAAAATTCTTCATTTTGGGTTGTTTGAGCTACAACACCTACTTTGTTCCTTTTGGGAAATTTTCTAATCAGGTCTTCCATATTCTCCACTACAATTCCTTTTCCCCCAACCTCTTCAAGATGTCCAAGAATTCCGATGACTTCAGGGTGTCCTTCTTCTCCGATAATAATTACATAATATCCTTCCTCAACAAGCTGACGCACCTTTTCATGAACTTTTTTAACAAATGGACAGGTGGCATCTATAACATTAACACCCAGCTCTTGTAGTTTTCTTTCTGTGGAAGGTGGAACACCATGGGAACGAATTAAAATCGTATCCCCTGCTTTTAATTCATCATAGCTGCTTAGTTCCCTTACATTCAGGTTTTCAAGAAATTGGACAACCTGCTTGTTGTGGATTATTGGACCATTTGTGTATGCTTTACCATATTTTTTTCCTGCTTCTATGGCACTATCAACAGCAATCTTAACACCAAAGCAAAATCCTGCTGTTTCTGCAACTTTTATATTAGCCATTTTGTTTCCTCCTAAAGTTTTTTAATTTCTTCCATTATATACTCTGCAATTTCCATATATTCTTTATTTTTGTCTATTTTTAATGGTTTTCCAAACTTTATCTGAACAGGACTTTTCCATATTTTTGGAAAGCTGCTTCCCACAGGCATAATAAGGTCTGTTCCCTCTATTCTAACAGGGACAACTTCTCCTGAAGTTTTGGATACAAGAAGTCCAACACCACTCTGGGGTTTCCTAAACTGTCCGGGTTTTGCCCTTGTTCCTTCAGGGAAAATACCAATGCAATAGCCATTATTAACCAGTTCTATAGCCTTCTTTAAAGCTCCTATATCTCTTGTTGTTCTTTTTACAGGAATTGCACCTGCTTTTCTGATAATCCAGCTTAAAACAGGAATTTTAAACAGTTCATGTTTTGCCATAAAAAATATAGGCCGTGGAGATACCGTATTCAGCACAAAAGGGTCAAGATTACTCCTGTGGTTTGCAGCAAGGATACATCCGCCTTCCTTTGGAATATTCTCTATCCCTTCTGCTGATATTCTAAAAATCAGCCTAAATATCGGCCTTATTAAAAACCAGAGTTTATATCCAAATTTAGAATATTCAAAGTTTTCCATTTTTCCTGAACCCTTTGCCTTAAAATTATATTAATTATATTTTTCATTTCAAATTCTGCTGGCATATATTCTTTATAGGACAGTTTTCACATACAGGTTTTTTCTTACAATAATTTTTCCCAAGCTCAACTATAAGTGCATGATACTCTTTGTAAACTTCTAAATCCTTCGGAATATTATCTGTTATTAATTTTTGTAGCTGGGAATATCTGATTTTAGGGTTATCTATAATACCAGCACGATAAAACAGCCTTTTTGTATATGCATCAACAACAAAATAAGGTCTATCCAGTCCATAAAGGAGAATACTGTCTGCAGTTTCTTCTCCTATGCCTTTAAGGGATAATAAAAACTCCCTTGTTATCTCTTCCCTTGGCTTATTTTTTATAGCATTCACAAAATTTTTGATATATCTGGCCTTTTGTCTGTAAAATCCTGCCGGTTTAATCAGTTTTTCAAGTTTTTCTGTTTCTATATTTGCAAGGGCATTCCATTCAAGCAGATTTTCCTTTATCAAGTTTTCAATGGCTTTTTCAACATTTGACCAGTTCGTATTCTGGGTCAGGATTGCCCCTATAGAAACTTCAAGAAATCTATCTACACCCTGATGAACAGGCCACCAGTTTTGATAACCAAAAGCCTCTAAAAGTTTTTCATAAATAGTAAAAATTTTGTTTTCCATAAGCTAAAAATTTATAATAGTTTTATTGCATATTGCAATATTCAAAATAGAAATAAATTAATGACCGTGAACAATTCAAGGAGGTGTTTCTTAAATGGCTGGACATAGTAAATGGCACAATATAAGACACAAAAAAGCAAAACAGGATGCTAAAAGAGGACAGCTTTTTACAAAGCTTCTCAGGGAAATAACAGTTGCAGCAAGACAGGGCGGTGGTGACCCTGAATTTAACCCAAGGCTCAGAATTGCCATCGAAAAGGCTAAAAAAGCAAATATGCCAATTGAAAATATTGAAAGAGCAATCAAAAGAGGAACAGGTGAATTAGAAGGTGTAAACTACGAAGAGGTTGTTTATGAAGGATACGGTCCTGAAGGTGTCGCTATTATAGTTGAATGTCTCACAGATAACAGAAACAGAACAACGTCAGAGGTAAGACACCTGTTCACAAAACACGGTGGAAATCTTGGTGCATCCGGTTGTGTATCATTCCTTTTTGAAGAAAAAGGAGTAATTCTTGTCCCTAAGGACAGCATCTCTGAAGAAGAACTCTTTGAGAAAGCAATAGAAGCAGGTGCAGAAGACCTTATAACCGATGATGAAAACTACTATGAAGTCAGAACAGAACCAAAAGACCTGTATGCTGTTAAGGAAGCCCTTGAGAAAGAAGGAATTTCCATAGAAAAAGCAGAAATAACAAGAATTCCAACAACAACAGTTGAAATAAAAGACCCTGAAACAGCACAAAAACTTCTTAAACTACTTGATGCCCTTGAGGATAATGACGATGTTCAAAAGGTTTACTCAAACTTTGAAATGTCAGATGAACTGATAAATCAGGTGGCATGATAAAAGTTCTTGGTATAGACCCGGGGAATTATTCCACCGGGTTTTCTATTTTGATAGGCAAAGGAAATAATTTTAAGGTTGAACGTTCAGGAACAATAAAATCCAGAAAAAGACCTGACAATCTTAAAAATATATTTAATAGCTTACAGGAAATTATTGACAACCATTCTCCAGATGAGATAGCTCTTGAGGCTGCATTCTATGGGAAAAATCCCCAGTCATTAATCAGACTTGGGGAGGTAAGAGGTATAATTCTTTTAATCTCTTCAATAAATAATATCAAGTTGTTTGAATATACACCCCAGCAGGTAAAAAATGCTATTACCGGATATGGCTGGTCTAAAAAAGAGGAAGTTTCTCTAATGGTAGAAAAAATTCTGGGAGTCAAAACCCAGACCCATGATGAAGCTGATGCTATTGCCGTTGCATTTTGTCATCTTTTATCAAGGGGGAAAATATGATTGATAAAGTTCTGGTAGCCACAACAAATAAAGGAAAATTAAAGGAATTCAAGCAGCTTTTATCAAAATACGGAATACAGGTTTTATCCCTTGAAGATATGCCTGAAAAATTTGAAGTAGAAGAGGATAAAGAAACATTTTTAGAAAATGCGATTAAAAAAGCCAGAGAGTATGCCCAGTTTTACAAAATACCTGTTATTGCTGAGGATGCAGGTTTAGAGGTAAAAGCCTTAAACGGATATCCCGGTGTGTATTCTGCAAGATTTTATGATATTGAGTTTGGAGGCAAACAGCCTCTAGAGGAAAATAAGGATAAAGCCAATATTAAAAAGCTCCTCAGACTTATGGAAGGTGTTGAGGATAGGGAGGCCAGATTTGTCAGTGTTGTTGTTTTTTATAATCCTGAGGATTTCGGTCTATGGACAGAAGGATACTGCTACGGGAAAATAACAGATAAGCCTATCGGGGATAAAGGCTTTGGATATGACCCAATTTTTGTTCCTGAAGGATATTTGGTAACAATGGCACAGCTTACACCTGAAGAAAAAAACAAAATATCCCATAGAGGAAAGGCAGTTAGAAAATTAGTGGAAAAACTTCAAAAACTCCTCTAAAAACTTTCATACAAAAATGGTGAAACAGCAACCTTATAGTTAAGTAAGAATATAGCTATCAAAAACAAAATAGAAGATACTGCATAAAATCTATATGGAGGAAGATTTACAATAAATTTCTCCTTTAGCCAGCTATCTATGAAGGCTATCCCAAAACCAATGATTAAGGGAATAACAATATCTGTTCTGAAAACAATAAAAGAAGCCAGTCCTACAGGATTAAAACCTGTAACCATTGTCACAAAATAATCCTTTAAAGTTGATATATCAGTAATCGCAAAAACAATCCATAACACAGCAATTAGATTAAATGTCAAAAACCACATCAGATATCTTTTTATTCTGCTATCTTCCTTTAAATCCCGCGTAAAAATCACACCAAGTCCATGGGAAAATCCCCAGATAATATAGTTAAAGTAATTACCATGCCATATTCCACTTAAAATAAAGGCAATCAATATATTGATATATGTCCTGATTTTTCCCTTCCTATTGCCACCTAATAAATCAATATAAACATAATCCCTTATCCACTGATAAAGTGTTATATGCCATCTTCTCCAAAATTCCCTGAAACTTTTGGAAAGATATGGCGACCTGAAATTTTCAGGGAGGTTAATTCCCATAAGCAAAGAAGTTCCCCTTGCAATGTCTGTATATCCCGAAAAATCCAGAAATATATAAGCTGTATAAACATAAATATTCATAAATAACTCTTCACCACCAAAGCCTGCAGGATTTGAAAAAATAGCCGAGGAATACTGGAACAGATAATCAGCAAACCATTTTTTTATAATACCCAGTGCCAGTAAAAAAACACCAAGATTTAGCTCATTAAAAGTTTTATTTTTGTAATTCCAGTTAACCTGCCTGATAAATTCCCTGTATCTAACAAGGGGACCTGCAAATATTTTTGGAAAATATATTGAATAAAGCAGAAAATCTATCAGGAAAAACTTTCTAAATTTCTTTTTATAAAAATCAACAAACATTGAGATTGCATTTAAAGAAAAGTAAGAAAGACCTATAATCTGAATAAAATAATTAGGCTCTGTTTTTAAAAGTGGCAGATAATCCTTCATCATAATTAGAGGGATAAGATTTATAACAATAGCAACAATCAAAATAGCTTTACGGACAGAGGGCTTATTATCAAATAAATCCATATTCCTGAGCAGGAGATAGTTAATAGCAATAAGGTTCATAAATATAAAAAGTGCAGGCAGGTTTCCCTTGAGAATCAGTAGATAATAAATAAATCCAATAAAAACCTGAAAAAGTTTATAGCCTGTAATGCTCAGTCTGGAGGAAAAATAACTCAGCAAAAATAATGGAGGAAGTAACAGAAAAAACAAAAAATTACCGATTCTCAGGTGGTCTATACATCCATTTATTAGCTCTTGCATACTATTTCCCATCTTTTTTTAAGTTTACCTAATATCTTTTCCCAAAGGATTTTGTAACCGCCTTTTTTAATGGAAGGATGTATTTTGTCTTTTTTCAGAGGAATTTCATCTATAAACTCATCCATTGCAATGGTTCTGTCTCTGCCTATTGTATCTTCAATAATAGTCTTTAGATTTTTATTCTTTACAGCAGGGACAACCCAATATATATCTATATTTGGGTTTATCTTATGTATTTTTTTGTAAAATTTTTTGATGGAAACAAGCATGCTAACCCTGTCCATTTTCCATTGATTAGCTCCAAGAACAACCAGAAGCAGCTTGTATTTAGGTTTTTTTAATTCTTCTAAAAAATCCTTATCAGACATCCATTTATATGTGGTTGTAGAATGTTCAACAAAAAATTTGATATTTTTGAAACAATGTTCTTTCCTTACGTGTTTTACATACTCAAGATAAAGGCCTTCTCCAAGGGAATCACCAACCACCAAAATACCATCAAGAGACCTTTTATTTTCCGGCTGGATATCAATATTTAAGATGTTTGACAAATTCAGATTCAGTTCCAGATTCTCAGGGGGTTCCGTTTTAGCTATTTTCTTATCTTTAGGCTCTTCTTCCGGCTGTAATTCTGTTATTACAGTTTTTTTATTATCTAAAACAATTTTTGCCAACTGAACACATTTATTTGATGGCACAGGAGGCTCTAATTCAGAACTTTCCACAACCCATGAATAAACAATATTAAGCCATGCTGCCATTAAGGTAATAAAGATAAGAAGAATACTTTTATTTTGCATCTACCGACGGAATTGCTTTTTTTAGTATTATTTTCGCCCAGATTTCACTGCTTTTGATATCTGGATGAACTCCATCCCACAGTGAAAAATCATAATACTTAGACAAAATTAGTTTGATATTCCTACTGGAAAACTTCCTTACAAGATATTCGTTCAAATTGTTATCATTTGGAATAGGAGGTGCCACCAAAACAATCTGGGGTTGTTTATGGTAATGACGAGAAACCTTCTTAATAAAGTTTATAAGCTGAACCAGCTCTATATAAATCTTTTCATTACTTTCCTTGTTATATATATCATTTGTCCCTGTTGATATAACAACAATATCAGGCTTGTGGATATGAAGGGAAAAAAGAAGATTTTCCTTATAAAGTTCATCTTCTGTCCATTTTTCTGTTCTTAAACCTCTTTTGAATACATACGCACACTTAATTCCTTTTTGGATACATAATTTTTTAGAAGGATTTTTTATGGCTTCAACCATACTATCGCCAACAAAAAGGATACTTAGCTTTTTAGGTCTATAGAAAACAGGTTTTAGCTTTACTGCTTTTGAGGGTTTATTTTCTAGTTTGTGCTTTATTTCTTCGGTCTGGATTACTGTTTTATCAGGGGTATAAGGCTTTTTGTCTTTTTCTACAGAACTTTTCTGGGCGCAAGAAATAACAAAAAAACCGAAAAACAAAACAAATGCAAGTTCTATAATTTTTATATTCATTATGAAAATTCCCCCATATATGACCTGCAACGAGTAATTATATACTACAATTTGATTATTTTCCAAAAACTTTTTATACTATTAAGTCTATTTCCTGATATTTTCCTGCAATAAAAAAGGAGGTTTATTATGGCTAAAGTTAAAATGAAAACTAACAAAACAGCTGCAAAAAGGTTTAAAGTTACAGCTAAAGGCAAAATAAAGTATTGGAAAGGTGGAGTATCCCACTACAATACTAAGAAAACAAGAAAAAGAAAAAGACAGGGAAGAAAAGCACAATACGTTCCTGAAAATCTCAAGGACAAAGTCGCAGCTTTAATCCCTTATCAAGTGTAAAAGGAGGAAGATAAATGAGAGTAAAAGGACCATCATCTAAAAAACATAAGAAAAAAATTCTTAAACTTGCAAAAGGTTATTACGGAGCAAAACACCGCTCTTACAGAAGAGCTAAAGAACAGGTTTTAAGGTCTCTTCAGTATGAATACAGAGATAGAAGACTTAGAAAAAGGGACTTTAGAAAACTCTGGATAACAAGAATTAATGCAGCAGCAAGATTAAATGGCCTTTCTTACAGCCAGTTTATACACGGGCTCAAGCTTGCAGGTGTTGACCTCAATAGAAAAGTGCTTGCTGATATCGCTGTTACAGACCCAGAAGGGTTTGCAAAATTAGCAGAAACAGCAAAATCTGCACTGGCATCAAAATAAGCAGAGGGTAAACTTGAGCCTGAAAGAAGATATAAAAAGCTTAGGAGAAGAGGCAAAAGCCCTTATCCAGAAAGCAACTGATCTAAAACAGCTTAATGATATAAGGGTAGCGTTTTTAGGTAAAAAAGGTAAGCTAAAAAATATCCTGAAAACTTTAGGGAAACTATCCCCTGAGGAAAGAAAAGAGATAGGTCAGCTTGCCAATAAAATAAAAGAAGAATTAGAAGAGCTTTTAAAGTCTCAGGAAACAACTCTAAAACAAAAGGCTTTAGAGGAAGAACTTCGTAAAGAAAAAATTGATATAACTCTTCCGGCAAGCTGGATAGATATTGGTTCTTCCCATCCTGTTATATCAACATTAATTGGGATTTCCGAGATATTTATATCTATGGGCTTTTCTGTTGCCGAGGGTCCAGAGGTTGAAAAGGAAGAGTATAACTTCGATATGCTAAATATCCCTAAAGACCATCCGGCCAGGGATATGCAGGATACATTTTTCCTGAACAACGGGGATATCCTAAGAACGCACACATCCCCTGTTCAGGTTAGAACAATGCTTACAAGAAAACCACCAATCGCAATAATTGCACCTGGCCGTGTTTACAGAAAAGATGCAGACCCAACCCACTCACCGATGTTCCACCAGATAGAAGGTCTACTTGTTGATGAAAATGTGACATTTAGAGACCTGAAAGGTATCCTGAAAATATTCTTAGAATCTGTATTCGGCAAAGACGTAGGCATAAGATTCAGACCAAGCTATTTCCCATTTACAGAACCATCAGCAGAAGTTGATATAAGCTGCACAGTTTGCGGTGGAAAAGGATGCCGTGTCTGCAAAGGAACAGGATGGCTTGAGATACTCGGATGTGGAATGGTTGACCCTAATGTATTCAAAGCGGTAAATATAGACCCTGATAAATATTCAGGATTTGCATTCGGGCTTGGTATAGAAAGGATTGCAATGCTTAAATACAGAATTACCGATATCAGACTACTATTTGAAAACAACATGAGATTTAACCATCAGTTCAAGGGGATAAGATGAGAGTTCCTTATTCATGGATAAAAGAGTTTCTTGATATAGATGAACCTGCAGAGAAGGTAGCAGAAAAACTTAATGAAACAGGTATTGAAACAGTTGTAGAAAAGTTTGGACAACCGATAGGCAATATTGTTGTTGTAAAAATACTCTCTGTTGAAAAACATCCTGAAAGGGATAGACTTCTTATATGCAGAGTTACCGACGGAGATAAAGAGTATCAGGTAGTAACAGCAGCCAAAAATGTATTCACAGGTGCAAAGGTTATACTGGCAAAGGAAGGAGCCCAGATAGGTGATATCACTATAAAACCTGTAAAATTCGGCTCCTTTCAATCTGAAGGAATGTTCTTATCCCTTGAGGAATTAGGTCTTGCAGAAAAAGCAGAAGGGGTTTTGATACTTCCTGATGAAGTAAAGGAAGGCACAGACCCAAATAAACTCCTTGGACTTGGTGAGGATTACATATTTGAGATTGAGATAACCCCAAATAGAGGAGATGCTCTCAGCGTTAGGGGTTTAGCCAGAGAAATAGGGGCTATTTTCGGTATTAAAAGAAAAGAAAAATATCCTGTTGTTTCAATAGCACAGGAAAATCCACCACAGATAGAACTCCAAACAGACAAAGTAAGCAGATACAGAGGAATAGTAATCAAAGGGGTAAAAATCCAGCCTTCTCCATTTGACCTGCAGCTGAAACTTATAAAATGTGGACAAAACCCAATCAATAATGTGGTGGATATCACCAACTATATTCTCCTTCAGGAAGGGCAACCTTTACATG
Organism: Persephonella sp.; assembly: GCF_027023985.1. Lineage (NCBI taxonomy): Bacteria > Pseudomonadati > Aquificota > Aquificia > Aquificales > Hydrogenothermaceae > Persephonella > Persephonella sp. The sequence goes on from NZ_JALVTW010000035.1 coordinate 46,902, forward strand.
CCTTTGATTTAAATAAAATTAAAGGCAAGGTTATAGTTAGAAATGCAAAAGAAGGAGAAACAATTATCACCCTTGACGGAGAAGAGAGAAAACTAACAACTGAAGATATTGTGATAGCAGATGAAGAAAAACCAATTGCAATAGCCGGTGTAATCGGCGGAGAAAACACAAAAGTTGATGAAAACACAACAGACATTCTCCTTGAGGCTGCAGTTTTTGATAATATCTCTGTCAGAAAAACAGCAAAAAGACTGGCTATCAGCACAGAGTCTTCATACAGATTTGAAAGGGGAGTGGATATAGAAAATCTCCCAAATGCTCAGGATAAAGCAGTTGAACTTATTGTGAAACTTGCAGGTGGAGAGGCTGTAGGTGAAACAGATATATACCCTAAACCATATCAACCTGCAAAAATAAAACTTAGAGAAAAAACTACCAGCAGAATTTTGGGAATAGATATCCCCAAAGAAAGGGCAAAAGAATTACTGGAAAGACTTGAAATCCCTACAGAAATTGTAGAAGATGGAACAATCTCAGAAATACCGGCATTCAGAGCATTTGATTTAGAAAGGGAGATAGACCTTGTTGAAGAGGTTGGCAGATTAGAAGGCCTAAATAAACTGGAAGAAACATATCCATCAATATCTGTAAAAAGCTATAAAAAAAGTGATAGCTTTCTGTTTGAGCTGAGAACAAGAGATTTCTTCAAAGATAACGGCCTTGATGAGGTCGTAACCTATACCTTTGTTGATGAGGACATTTACAACATTTTAGGACTTCCTGTCCCTCAGATACAGATTAAGAACTATCTACTAAAAACACAGAGTATAATGAGGGACAACCTTGCAGTTAGTTTGATAAAAACTCTGCAGCATAACTTAAGATTCCAGAATAGAGACCTGAAAATATTTGAAATATCATCTGCTTTCTTTGAAGACCATGAGGAGGTAAGGGCAGGAATTCTGGCAACAGGTAGATATATAAAAGGATTTAACTACACAAAAGGTGATAAAAAGTTCTCCACAACTGAAAAATGGGATTTCCTTAAGCTGAAAGGTATTATAGAAAGTTATCTACATGGTTTAGGTTTTACAGATGTTGAGTATAAACCTTCAGAAAAGCCGTTCCTTAATCCTTACGAATCTGCCGAAATTTATGTAAATAATCAAAATATTGGGTATTTAGGCAGAATACATCCAGAGAAAGCAGATAAACTGGAAATTCCTAAAGATGTCTATATTGGAGAGCTAAAACTGAGATATGTTTCAAGAAAACTACAGGAAGACACATTAAACAAAACAGGTTATCTGTTTAACCTGTATTTAACAAGAAAACTTCCTGAGTTTAAAGAACTTCCTAAATATCCATCTGTTAAAAGGGATTTTGCATTTGAAGTTGACGAAAATCTGCAGGTGGATAAATTATTAAAAGCTATAAAAGATAGCTCAAACCTTGTGGAAAAGGTTGAGCTGTTTGATGTTTACTTTATTGATAAAAACAGAAAAAGCGTTGCTGTTTCTGTTGAATTCAGAGCAGAGGACAGGTCTCTGTCTGATGAAGAGGTAAATAAAATTTCTGAAGAAATGATTGAAAAGCTTGAAAAAACTTTTGAAAACCTGAAACTTAGAGCATAGGAAGGCTAAAGCGGTAATAATGGAATTTTATATAGATTTTTATAAAAGAATACGTTTCCTGCGGGGCTCGATAGGGATGTGACGATAGTTTCTGGGCTATAGCTACTGGAAAGGGAGCCCTATATCCCGTGTATCCCGTGGGAACACGGTGCGGGCACCCACCTTTGATTTGGGTCCAGAAAGGGACTCACCATCCCGTCGGCCCTCCGCGGGGTTTTATACCGCGTTGGCCTTCCATGTTAATGGGAGGTCAGATTGAAAGAGAGTATTAGAAAAGAGATTTTAAGTAAGAGATTAAGCCACAGGCAGATTGAGGAGCAGTCTGCCAAAATAGCAGAAAAATTCTGCTCCCTGCCTGATGTAAAAAATGCAAAGAATATACTTCTTTACTATCCTCATAAAAATGAGGTAGACACAAGACCTCTTATTGAAAAACTTCTAAAAAAATCAGATATTTCTGTCTTCCTCCCTAAAGTTTCAGGTGAAGATATTTTACCTGTTCATGTCAAAGACCTGTCCTCACTAAAGTCAGGCTATGCAGGAATTAAAGAACCGGAAGGATTACCTGTAAATCCAGAAGAACTTGATATTGTTGTTGTTCCGGCTATTGCATTTGACAAAAGAGGGCATAGACTTGGATATGGCAAAGGATATTACGATAGGTTTTTAAAGAAAACTAATGCACTGAAGGTGGGGTTTGCATTTGATTTTCAGGTGATTGATGAGCTACCAGTAGAAGAACATGACATTCCTGTGGATTTAATCATAACCCCTACCAGAGTAATAAAGACAAAGGAGGAAGAGAAAAGATGATAGAGATAATAGTTGGAGTTTCAGCTTTAGCAGTAGGAGGCGCTGCAGGATTTGCAGCATGCAAGACAACTGTAGGAAAAGCACTTCAAGAAAAAGAAAAAGAAGCAGAAAGGATAATTGCTGAAAAAAATAGAATTGAGTCAGAAGCAAAAAGAAAAGCTGAGGAAATCATCAGACAGGCAGAAAAAGAAGCAATGATTAAGGCAAAAGAGATTGAAAATGAAGCTTTGCAGCTGAAAAAAGAGCAGGAAATTATTATTGAAAAAGAAATTCTCAAAAGAAAACAACAACTTGAAGAAGAACTTAAAAAGGAAAGGGAAGAACTTCAAAATCTTGAAAAAACCCTTATGACAAGGGAAGCTCAACTTGAGAAAAGAATTGCAAGAATAGAACACAGAGAGGAAGAACTTGAGAAAAAATGGGACGAGGTTAAAAAGTTAGAGGAAGAAATCAAGGCTATCCAGAAAGAGATTGAAGAAAAAGAACAAAAAATCAAAGCTGCAGAGGAGCAGTATATCCTTGAGCTCCAGAGAATCGCTTCTATGACTAAAGAGGAAGCCAGAGAAGAGCTTATGAAAAAAGTTGAAGAAGAAGCAAAATTAGAAGCTGCTAAACTGATGAAAGAGATAGAAGAAGAAGCAAGAAAAGAAGCAGAAAAAGAGGCAAAATGGAATCTGGTTACAGCAATACAGAGACTTGCACCAGAAGTAACAACATCATATACAATCTCTGTTGTTGACCTGCCTTCCAACGACCTAAAAGGTAGAATTATTGGAAGGGAAGGTAGAAATATCAGAGCATTTGAGATGGAAACAGGAGTTGACCTGATTATTGATGATACCCCTGACATTGTTACGATTTCATCATTTGACCCTCTTAGAAGGGAAATAGCAAAAGAATCCCTTGAAAGATTGATAGCAGACGGAAGAATACATCCAGGAAGAATTGAAGAGGTAGTATCAAAAGTAAAAGAAGAAATGGAAGCAAAGGTCAGAAAACTTGGTGAAGAAACATGTCTTGAGCTTGGATTTACAGATGTCCATCCTGAACTTTATTACTACATAGGAAAACTATACTATAGAACATCCTATACACAAAACGTTCTGCTGCATACAAAAGAAGTTGCATACCTTGCAGGAATGATGGCTGCTGAACTGGGACTTGATGAAAAAGCAGCCAGAAGAGGAGGTTTAATGCATGACATTGGAAAATCTATTTCCCACGAAGTTGGGGGTTCCCACTCTAAAGTCGGAGCAGAACTGGCAAAAAGATACGGAGAACCTGATGTGGTTATAAATGCAATTCTTTATCACCATAATGATGAGCCTGCAAGATATCCGGAAGCGGTCTTAGTAGCTGCTGCAGATGCTTTATCAGCAGCAAGACCAGGAGCAAGAAGAGAAGCTCTCCAGTCTTATATCAACAGACTGGAAAAAATTGAAGCCATTGTTAACTCATTTGAAAATGTTGAAAAATCATTTGCTATACAGGCAGGAAGAGAAGTTAGGATTATAGTAAACGCAGAAAAATTATCAGATGAAGAGGCATATCTTCTGACAAAAGAAATCGCAAAAAGAATAGAAAAAGAAGTAGAATTCCCAGGACAAATCAAGGTAACCACAATCAGAGAATCAAGATTTGTAGAAGTTGCCAAGTAATAAATTTAAAGGGGCTATATATTAGCCCCTTTCTTTATTTCCTCCTTTTTCTCTTTTGATTTATAATTTTCAGGTTATCCTCATCAATAATAAGGTTAGGAGGAGCAAAAAATGAAAATCGCCCCTGCAGACAATGTCTGGATTTTAGTTTCAACAGCCCTTGTTTTACTGATGTCTATTCCGGGACTTGCTATTTTTTACGGAGGTCTTACCAGAACAAAAAATATCTTAAACACAATTATGATGGTTTTTGGAACCTTTGGTGTTGTTAGTCTGCTGTGGATTTTATTTGGATACTCTTTAACGTTTGGAAATGATATCGGCGGAATAATAGGAAATCTGCAGTATTTCCTATTATCAGGAATAAAACCTTCTGACCCTGCACCTGCAGCAGAAAATCTTTACCATTATTTATTTATATTCTTCCAGATGACATTTGCAGCAATTACCGTTGCCCTTATGGCTGGTGCTTTTATTGAAAGAATGAAATTCTCTGCATGGCTAATTGTATCTGCATTATGGGGAATTTTTGTTTATTTCCCTGTAGCCCACTGGATATGGGGTGGAGGTGGCTTTCCAATTTAGGAACACTGGATTTTGCCGGTGGTCTTGTCGTTCATGAAACATCAGGATTGGGTGCACTGGTTGGAGCGTTTATATTAGGCAAAAGAAAAGAGCCTATAATGCTACCTGCTAATCTTGCACTTGTTGCAATAGGAACAGGGCTATTGTGGTTTGGATGGTTCGGATTTAACGGTGGTTCTGCACTTGGCATATCTGCACAGGCCGTATCAGCAGCATTTACAACATCTATTGCTGCATTTATGGGTGGTTTAACATGGATGTTCCTTGAATGGATATTATTCAAAAAACCAACCTCCCTTGGTATGTTTACAGGAATAATAGCAGGACTTGCCACCATTACCCCTGCTTCAGGTTTTGTTGATCTTGGGGCTGCTTTAATTATAGGAATACTTGCAGGTATCGTATGTTTTACAGCTGTTGTATATGTAAAAAACAAAGTTGGATATGATGATTCTCTGGACGTATTTGGTGTTCACGGTGTAGGTGGAATGCTTGGGGCTTTATTACTGGCCGTATTTGCAAATCCAGATATAGCTGATGTTGCCGGAATTATTTATGGAAGTGCTTCACAATTAATGCCACAGATAATTGGTATTATCGCCGTTGGTATTTATACAATTATTGTTTCTGCAATCATATTTAAAGTAGTTGATGTTATTATTGGCCTCAGAGTTCCTAAAGAATATGAGATAGAAGGCCTTGATGAAAGAATTCATGGTGAAAGGGTTATGAACGAACCTATAAAATTTTAGGTAAGGAAAGAAAATGAAATTTTTATGTATTGGCGATGTTATAGGAAGAACAGGGAGGAACGCATTAAAACGCTTCCTCCCTGAAATTAAAGAAAAATATAAACCGGATTTTGTAGTTTTAAATGGAGAAAATGCAGCAGGTGGTTTTGGTTTAACAAAAAAGGTTTATGATGAACTTCTGTCTATGGGAATTGACGTAATAACCTCAGGAAATCATATCTTTGATAAAAAGGAGATTACCCAGTTTATTGACCAGGAAGAAAAACTTCTTAGACCTGCAAACTATCCCCCCCAAGCCCTTGGCAGAGGATACGGCATTTATGAAAAAAACGGCAAAAAAATAGCTGTTATTAATTTGATGGGAAGGGTTTTTATGGGAATTCCATTAGACTGTCCATTTAGAAAATTTGATGAAATTTATGAAAAAATCAAAGATGAAGCTGACTATATAATCGTGGATTTCCATGCAGAAGCAACTTCAGAAAAGACAGCCTTTGGATATTATGTTGATGGGAGAGCCGATATTGTTTTTGGCACCCATTCCCATGTGGCAACTGCTGATGAAATGATACTACCAAAGGGAACAGCCTATATTACAGACGTAGGCCTTACGGGACCCAAATACTCTGTAATAGGGATGAAAATTGAAGAACCAATCCAGAAATTTACAACAGGAATGCCTGTTAAATATGATGTAGCAAAAGGTCCATTGTTATTTCAGGCATTATTTGTTAAAAAAACAGAAGAAAAAACCGAAATTATAAGACTAAAGCTTGAAGAGGAGTGAAAAAATATGGCTTTCTCCGGAGAGTTCTACCTTACCAAAGTTCCTATACTGGATAAACACAAAAAAATTTTTGGATATTTTTTGTCTATAAAAGATTATGAAGATAAGCCTGTATCGGTAAAAGAATTAGCAGATATCCTGGTTCATACAGACCTGAAAAAACTCTCCGGAAACTATCCTGTGTTTTTGAAAGTTGAACCTGAAATACTTACCCATGACATCCTTGATTATCTTCCTGCTGACCAGATTATATTTTTACTTGATACTTTTTCCCTGAGTGATGAGCTAATCGCAATTATCAAAGAGTTAAAAAAAGAGTTTTTTAGATTTTCCTTTGTTTATGATTCGGATTTTGAAAAAGTTAAAGACCTCGCTGACTATATATTCGTAAATATTGATGATATAGATTCACAGATATATATGCTAAAAGACAAAGCTATAATCACAGAAATATATACCATGGAAGAATTCAATGACCTTGTTAATGAAGGATTTAAGTATTTTAAAGGGGATTTTATATTTAAACCTGCCACTATTGTTGAAAAAAAGATAAATCCATCAAAACTTGCTGTAATGGAACTTTTTACAAAGGTAAGGGAGAATTTCAATCCTAAAGAGATTGAGGAGTTAATAAAGAGAAATCCTGATTTGAGTATAAGTCTTTTAAGATACGTTAATTCGGCAGCTTTCAGTTTTCGTAGTAAGATTACTTCTATCAGGCATGCTATATCAATACTGGGTCAGAGAAATCTGCTCCAGTGGTTATTGTTATTTTTATACAGGACAGGAGAAAGTGAGCCTTTTGCAGAAACATTACTTGAAGTTTCTGCAGAAAGGGGAAAAACAATGGAAATTTTAGCCCAACAAATAGGTCTTCCTGATGAAGAAACAGAAAAAGCCTTTCTGGTTGGAATCCTATCCCTTGTTGATAAATTACTCGGAGTATCCCCTGAAAAATTAGGTAAAGAATTAAATCTTGATGAAGAAATTGTAAACGCCATCTCCCAAAAAGAAGGTATATTAGGAGAACTTTTATTTATAGTTGAAAAAACAGAAGAAGGGAAAATAGGAGAGGCCTCAGATATTATTGAAAAATTAGGCCTCCACCTTAATGATGTTATGTCTGCCCAGTTAAAAGCATTCGCCTGGTTTGAAGAAATAAATCTTGTTTAAACTGCAAAATAGGTTGCCTCTGGGTGATAGACCACTATAGCATCTGTTGATTGTTCTGGCACTATCAGGTAGTTTTCTGTCAGGGATATTCCCAGCTCTTCAGGTTTCAGGAGTTCAAATATCTTTTCGTTCAAGCTAAGGTCTGGGCATGCCGGATAACCGGGAGAATATCTTGCTCCCTGATAGTTCCTAATCTGCCAGTTTACGTCTTCAAGGCTTTCTCCTTCATTTTTTGCTATTCCAAGCTCTATTCTAATCTGTTTATGGACTATCTCTGCAAGTGCTTCTGCAAGTTCTACACCAAGACCATGTATAAGATGGTATTCCTTGTATTTTCCTTCTTTGAAAAGCTGGTTTTCATACTCAGATAGCTTATCCCCTGCAGAAACTACTGTAAAAGCCACAACATCATGTCTGTCATTGTGGAAATAATCTGCAAGACATCTGTAAGGTGGTTTTGTTGAACGGGGGAAGTTCATAACAAGCTCTGCTGTGCCTATTATATTCTCAAGGGGTTCCCTATTTGCATCTTCGTCTCTTTTCCAGCCTTCTGTTTCAGGGAATATAATAAGGGAACATTCTCTATTTTCTTCATTTTCCTCAGGAAAATCAGACCTACAAGGCCAGTATCCATATATAATTTTTGGCTGGAACAGGTCTTCTTCTATTAGTAGTTTTTTTAGTCTTTCAAATGCTGGGAGTATTTCTTCTTTTTTCAGCCTTTCATACTCTTCTTTTGTTTTTCCAGACCTTGTGTATCCCCATGCTCTTTTGAATAGCCCGCCTTTATTTATCCATTTAAAAGCAAGTTCCTGTATATACCTGTAAAGTTTTTTATCTTCCATCTCAGGATAAATCCATATCTTTCTTCCCCAGAATGGAGGAACAGGGACAGGAACGCTTCTGTCTGGCATTTTAATCTGGCTAATAGGAGGTATTTGGACTTCTTCTTTAGGTTCTTTTAGTTTTTCTTCTATCTCTTCTTCCTCTTTGTCATATCCCAGATCTGTATCAAGGGGAGATACACCGTCCCATTTTTCAATCCTTGTCATTGCCTCTATTCCATCAAAGGCATCCCTGCAGTAAAAAATTGGACCATCATAGATAGGTCTGCAATATTCATCAACAAAGGCTTTATTTAGGGCAGCTCCACCAAGGAGAACTGGGACTTTAAGTCCTCTTTTTTGCATCTCTTCAAGGTTATTTTTCATCTCAAGGGTTGATTTTACAAGGAGGCCGCTCATTCCTATGGCATCAGCGTTATGCTCCTTATAAGCCTTTAGGAATTCTTCAAGCTCAACTTTTATCCCAATATTCACAACCTTAAATCCGTTGTTAGTCAGAATAATATCCACAAGATTTTTCCCAACATCATGAACATCCCCCTTGACTGTTCCAAGGATAAGGGTTGTTTGTTTGTCCTTTTTCTTTTTAGGTAGATACTGGTTTAGATAATCAACGGCAGCTTTCATAGCCTCTGCAGACTGGAGAACAAAAGGAAGTTGCATTTTCCCTTCACCAAATAGGTCTCCTACAACTTTCATCGCATCAATCAGAATTTCATTAATGATTTTTTCAGGGGGTATTGTATGCCTTGCCTCCTCAACAGCCTGTATTAGCTTTTCCTTTTCTCCGTCTATAAGAAGTTTCTTAATTCTTTCTTCAATAGGTAGTTTTTTAAGCTCATCTTCTTCCGCTTTTAAGTCTCTATCTTTTGCATTTGAAAAATGCTGTATAAATTTAAACAGTGGGTCTTCCCCATTTTCCCATCTATTGAAAAGCAGGTTTTCACATACCTTTCTGTCTTCCTCTGATATTTTGTGATAAGGGATAAGATGTTTTGGGTTTACTATTGCCATTGTAAGACCGGCCTGAACACAGTGGTGTAAGAAAACAGAGTTTAGATATTTCCTTGCTGTCATATCCAGACCAAAGGAAACGTTTGATATACCAAGAACAAATCCAACTTCTGGATGTCTTTTTCTGATTTCCTTAATAGCCTCTATAGTCTGGATAGCTGCATCCCTGTATTCCTCATCTCCAGAACCTACAGTAAAGGTAAGAACATCAAAAACAAGGTCTTCCGGGTGTAATCCGTGTTTTTCTGTTGCCAGCTTATACATCCTTTCTGCAACTTCAACTTTTCTTTCTTTTGTTTTTGCCATTCCTTTTTCATCTATGGTAAGAAGAACGACAGCTGCTCCGTATCTTTTTGCCAGCTGGCAAACCTTATTGAACTTTTCTTCTCCATCTTCAAGGTTTGCAGAGTTTAGGATTGGTCTTCCACCTATCAGCTTAAGGGCGGTTTCAAGTGCAGGTGGCTGTGTGCTGTCAGGCATAAGAGGAATAGGGATTTTTTCATTAAATCTGCTGATAACCTCTTTCATATCTTTTATTTCATCTCTACCTGCAAAGTTTACAGAAACGTCTAATGCGTGTGCCCCTGCCTTTACCTGCTCCTGTGCTATAGACAAAATAGCGTCATAGTCCTCTGCAAGAAGCAGCTCACGGAATTTTTTAGAACCTGTTGCGTTTGTCCTTTCTCCTACTAAAAATGGAGGAGGCTCCTGTTTTAATGACTGTATGCCATATAGAGAGGCTAATGCCCGTGGCTGTTTCCCTTTTGGTGGCTTTGGTTTTCTTCCTGCCACTTTGTCAGCAAGGGCTTTTATATGGGCAGGGGTTGTTCCACAGCATCCACCGACAATAGCAACACCATCTATATCTAAAAATCTGCTTTCTTTTTCTGCGAACTCTTCAGCTCCCATTGGGTAGTATGTATGTCCACCTCTGTTTTCCGGCAAACCTGCGTTTGAGTGTATAGATATAGGCTTTGGCCAGACTTCAGAAAGCTTTTTTAGATGCTGCTCTATCTGGTCTGGTCCTGTTCCACAATTAAAACCAAGGGAGAGAATATCAAAAGGTTCCATAATGACAGCAAGGGTCTGGGCATCTGTTCCAATAAGCATTGTTCCAGAAAGCTCAATTGTAGCCGAAACCATAACAGGAATATCTCTTCCTTCCTCTTTTGCTGCGTCCTGAACAGCATGTAAAGCAGCCTTTATCTGTAATGGGTCTTGAAATGTTTCCAGCAGGAATACATCAACCCCGCCGTGTATAAGGCCTTTTGCTGCTATTTTGTATCCTTCATACATCTCATCGTAATGGATATGTCCAAGTGAAGGCAGTTTTGTTCCAGGTCCCAGAGAACCTGCAACAAATCTTGGTTTTTCCGGAGTTGAGTATTTATCACATACCTGTCTTACAAGCTGTGCTCCGGCTTTCGCAAGCTCATAGGCTCTGTCTGGTATATCATACTCTTCTAAAACCCAAGGCAAAGCCCCAAATGTATTTGTTTTTATAAGGTCTGCCCCTGCCTGTGCATACTTTTCATGAATAGAACGGATTATATCAGGGGCTCCAACATTTAAAACCTCATTACAGCCAACCTTTCCCTGCCAGGCATCCATAGGAACAATCATAGATTGAATCATTGTTCCCATAGCACCATCTATAACGAGAACCTTTTCTTTAATAAGCTGTCTCAAATCTGCCATAATCTCTTACCTGTATAAATTTTTGTGGATTAATAACTTATCAAAATTTATTGCCTTTTCACAGGGTATGATTAATTTAATATTGCAAAAAAATTTAAAGCTAACATATAATATATTGCTGCAAATTTTATTAAACCTTAAAGGAGGTTTTTTGTCATGGGCAGTTGTAGCCCGACGCGATTTTTAATTGAAAAAACAAAAATGGAGGATAGAAAATGGAAAAAACCCTCGGACTGCATATCTTAGCTGACCTTTACGGAGTGGAGTTCGACAAAATTGATCATGTCGAAGATGTAAGAGAGCTCCTTGAAGGAGCAGTCAAGTATGCAGGTCTAAGCAAATTATCTTCCCACTTTCATCAGTTCTATCCACATGGTGCAACAGGTGTAATCCTTCTTGAAGAATCCCATATCTCAATCCACACATGGCCAGAGCATGGCTATGCTGCGATAGATGTTTATACTTGCGGTGGAAAGGAAAAAACATTCAAAGCAATGGAATATATCTTAAAAGTTCTCAAGCCTAAGAGAGTTGATGAGAAGGTTGCGGAAAGGGGAGTCGTTCCTGTAAACGAAGCTGCAACCAATATAGAAAAGATAGAACTGGAAACAGTGTAATACTGTTTCCTTTATACGTTTTTTGTGATATGAACCATTGTTCTTCCTAAAAGGGATTACTATATTTAAATCTAAAAAGGAGGAAGAACAATGGCAGAAAAATTTATTCCAGATAATGTTTTACCTGAACTGCAGGATTTAACCCCGTCTGTCCTTGCGACAAGCAAAGATAATAAGCCTTATACGACTTTTATAACATGGCTTATTGCCAAAGATAACAGCACGGTAAGATTTGCTCTAAGTAAAGATAGTTTTTCAACAGAAAACTTAAAATCAAACCCTTATGCCAGCATAGAAGTTTTTGGAGAAGGTTTTGCCCTCAGTATTTCAGGAAATACAAAGCTTATCGTTGATGAAATAGAAGAACTTCCTTTCCCGGTTTCTGTATTTGAACTAAATGTTGAAAAGGTTGTGGATAATCTATTCCCCGGTACAAGTGTAACAGGTAAAATACCTTTTGAACATACAGGGGATACAGTTCAGGCTAAAGAATTTGATAGAATTGTTTTAGAAGAGTTAAAAAAATAAAAGAAAAGCCCTGGAAACAGGGCTTCGTTTTATATTATAAGCAGGACTTTTTAATCACATCTTCAGGAATAGAAACTCTAATAACTCCTCTGAAATCTCCAAGTTTGTATCCAGTTGCTTTATCGTTAGGATAAAGTTCTTTTAATTTTTTTACTACTTTTGGATCCATTGATTTTGGATCTCCATGGCATGTAAGACATACACCCTGTATTTTCAATGGCTTGTAATATCTATATTCTCCTTTTAGCTTCTGTATATAGTAAGGAGGAAGTTTACCTGTTTCTTTATATGTTTTCTCAAAGAATTTAAGTGCTTCAGCTTCATATTTATCAGGTTTGTTTTTAGGATTTCTATATTTAAATGTTGTTCTTTTTATCTCTATATCTCCAAAATCCTCGGCAACTTCCTGTGTTATTTCCATTGCCTTTTTGGAACAGGTTTCAATAGCTCCTACAGGGCCTTTAGTTTTAAGGGCTTTTTTCAGCTCAGCCTTTAATTCTTGGAGGAGCATCTGAGCCGCATCTTCACCGAAATCTTTTATTACTTTAATTTTTTTAGGAGACATTTCCACATTTGTATACTGGGGCTGTCCACACGAAAAAAGTAAACCTGCTGATAATACCGTAGCTGCTACTGTTAATTTTTTCATTTTTCTCCTCCTTATTGAACCAATAAATTTTTTTCTTTGGCTTTCTGCAGATATTCAAAAAGTTCGTAATCCTGAACCTGATGAAAGTCTTGATAATACGCACCAACTGCAAAAAATGGTGTGTCTACCTTATGATAACATATCACTTCATCAAATATTTCTCTGGCTCTTGATATGCTATCTACAGGACATACAGGAACTGCAAGTATTACTTTTTGAGCTCCTCTTTCTTTTACAGACTTCCCTGCAGCCATTGCAGTATATCCTGTTGCTATTCCATCATCAACAATGATCACTATTTTTCCTTCAACATCTGGCTCTTTACCATCTGCATATTTCTCAAGTTTTTTTCTGGCTTCGTTTATGGCTTTTTGTATTGCCTCTTCAATATAAGGATACCCATAAGCATAAGGAGAGAGTATATATGTCCCATCTGGAGTTGCTGCTCCAATTGCTGCCTCTGGGTTGTCTGGAGGGGTTATTTTTTTGGCAATTATCATCCCAAATGGGATACCCAGCTTTTCTGCAATTTTATAAGCAACAGGCACTCCACCCCGTGGAATAGCCAAAATAATTGTATTTTCAGGATTATCTATGTAATTTTTCAGTAGATCTGCCAGTAGTAAGCCCGCTTCCTCTCTATCCTTAAACATCACAGATTATCCAGCTCAGATAGTATGTCTTCAACTTTATTGCCTTCTTCTTTTAAAATTTCTTCCCATTGACCTACTACGTCAATATCATTTCCTTCAATTTTTTCTTCTGCTTTGTCAATTTTTACAAGGAGAGGGATTTTTGTCATATTTCCTATTATTATTGCTTCTCCAGGGTTTAAACCCGGCAGATAATCCATAAGTTCCTGTGATAAAGCTTCACTGGCTCTCTGGACATGCTTCTGATCTTCCGGTTCTACCAGTTTAAGAATAATCATATTATTCATCTGGGATAGTATTTCCTTATCCAGACCTTTTGGTCTCTGGGTTACAACGGTTACGCCTAAGCCGAACTTTCTACCTTCCCTTGCTATCCTTGCAAGATAGTATTTTGCTTCTGTATTCCTTTTTTCTCCTGCAAGTATATGTGCTTCTTCTACTACTATCATTAGCGGGAAAGGTAGTCTTGAACTTCCCTGCCTAACGGCTTTTTTCCTTTCTTCTAAAGCCCATCTGAGAATATTTGAGGCTATAGCATCTGCCACATCTTCATCTAATTCTGAAAAATCAAATACATTTATCATTCCCGGTTTAATATTGTCTATAAGTGGAGGAACACCTAACTTCACTATATGTCCAAGTTCAAGTTCCAGGTCTTCTAACTTATTTATAACCTCAAAAAGTGAGTCTTCTCTGATCTTTCCTTTTATGTAGCCTCCTATTTCACTTTCAGGGTCTGCCATATTTTCAAGATTTTCTTTAAGTCTGTTTAAAAACTGCTGGGTGTCTGTATGGTTTTGCCACTGCTCTCTTTTTTCTTCAAGGAATTTATTTATTGTGTATTCAAGGGCAATTCGGAAATATCTGAACTGGACATAAGCATTTGGTTTTATTCCTATAAGAGAAGCAAATTCTTTAGGTTTAAGAAGTGCAGGGTTAATAAGAGGCTGTATATGGTTAATTACTGATTTTCCATTTCTTGTGATTTTAGATTTTGTATACTCACCGTGAAAATCAAAAACAGCAACAGTTCCACCTAAATTTGTTATATTTTTCAAAAGCACTGAAACTGTATTTGATTTTCCTGCACCTGTTACAGCAAGAACAGCCAGATGTCTGAGGACTATCTGTTCTATATCGACATACACAGGAACTTCTTCTTTTTCTGAAAGTAGCCTTCCAATTCTTACAAACTTTTTGCTTTTTGCACCAAATATTTTTTTTAAAAGCTCTGGGTTAGCTTCATAGACTTCTGATGCAGGTAAAGGAGGTGTTCTTGGTATCTGAAGAAAAACCTCATCACCAACATCTATAATTTCACCTAATATCTGGATTTCTCCTTTAAGGATATTCTCCTTTTCTGAGAATTTTTTTATGCTTTTGGCCTGCTGTGGTGTTCTTATTGATTCTGATAGATAAGGATTATCTCTCTCTAAACTTTGTATCATTCCAAGGAGAGATTTATCTTTTCCTTCTTCGTTATATTTCAGGACAACAAACTGACCAATTCTGACAATATCATCAGATAAAAAATTTACTCTGTTAGGTCTGGTAGACCCGACACATATTCCTATTTGTTTCATCCTTCCCGTCCTTATAAAATATTATTTTTCACATTATACAAAAACACAGATAAGAAAACATTATGGATAAAAGGAAAATATCTGCAATAGCAATAATAAATATACTTACTTTTCTGGTTTCCTTATCCTATGAAATGACATTTACAGTTATGCCGTTTTTCCTTGTTAATTCTCTTGGCGTTTCTATGGTAGTTATAGGTATTCTTGAAGGTGGTTATGATCTTGTGTCAAATCTTGTGAAAATACTTTCAGGATATTGGTCTGATATATTCAGCAAAAGGAAATTTTTACTAACAGGTATTTTTCTGTCCATAGCCGCAAGATTTTATTTCATATTTGGTAAAAAATGGGATGATATATTAATGGGAACAATCTTGGATTCTGTATCTGATGGCACAATAGTGCCTATTTCAGACACAATCTTGTCTTCTGAAAAGAAAAAAAGCTTAGGAAAAACCTTCGGCATAAACAGGGCTATTGAGAGTATCGGGGGACTTTTGGGTATCCTTGTTGCATTCCTTTATACTGCTTTATTCCTTGATGTGCCATATCAAAAATATTTTTATTTAAGTATTATTCCCTTATTAATTGCAGGGATTGTTATCCTTTTTCTTCCGGAATACAGACCTCCGACAAAAAAATATAGAATTCCCATAATATCCTGGGAAATGTTTTTCCCAAAATACCTGTATTTATTTTTTATTCTCTCTTTTGCAAACTTTGGTTATTCCTTTTATATTCTAAAAGTATATGACCAGACACTTAGTGAATATAAAACAGTCGGCATCTATGTTATATTTACAATAATAATAGCTATAGCTTCATACTTAAGTGGAAAATTTTATGACCGATTAGGAGAGAAAAGGTTTTTATATCTGACAATTTTTTTATTTTTTATATCTCATCTGCTGATGATTAGTTTATCCATAATGGGATTTATAATATTTGCTTTTGCAGATGCATTTCTTGAGATTGGAATATGGGCTACAGTAGGGAAAAAGGTAAAATTTAGAAAAGGATTTGTATTTGGAACTTATCACTTTATTGTAGGATTTTCATCTCTACTTGCAGGGGTTGTTGC
Source organism: Persephonella sp. (assembly GCF_027023985.1). Lineage (NCBI taxonomy): Bacteria > Pseudomonadati > Aquificota > Aquificia > Aquificales > Hydrogenothermaceae > Persephonella > Persephonella sp. Next base: position 62,972 of record NZ_JALVTW010000035.1, read on the forward strand.
AGGATATTTATGGGATACAATAAATCCCGAGGCTCCTTTTATAATGGGAAGTATAGCCTCTGTAATTGCATTTATTTTAATTAGAAGATTTTTTTAGATAAAATTAAAAGAAAAAGGAAAAAAATGAGTAAAATAGGAAAATTTTTAAGCAAAACCCCACAAGAAGAAAATGGAATAGAACAGGATTTAGCTGATATACACCCGTTTAGTCAGGTTAAACCCAGGAAAAGAAAAAAATATATTGCTCTAATCGCACTTGGGATTTCTACACTAATTGTTTATGCTACTGTGGCTTATTTTCTACTTAAAGAAAATTCTGAGAAAAACACTGGAGAAAATTTACATCAGCAAGAGATAGCTAAAAAAGAAATACCTCCGGAAAAATCTGTTAAAGTAGAAACAAATATAAAAACAGAAAACAAGCCTGAAGCCCTTGAAAAACCTAAAATAACATTTGTCCCAAAAGCTATAGATTTTAAAATAAATGTTTCAACTATTCATAAGGAAATATCCCTTGGATTAAAACGTATCTCCGTTCCAAAGCTCTCATACAGGAAGCAAAAGCCAGCGTCAAAGTATAAAAGATTACTACAAGAAGCCAAAACAGCTGAACTTAATAAAAATTATGATGAGGCGATCAGGCTATATAAAAAAATCTGGAGCATATCCAAAAAAAATCCAGAAGTTTTATACAGAATTGCCTTGAACTACTTTAAAACCGGTAAATTTTCAGTAGCCCAAAGATATTTAGACCAGTATCTAAAAATAAATAAAGACGATATTCAGGCCGTTATTCTAAGTGCAAAAATTAGCGAGAAACAGGGTGATATGAAAAAAGCCCAGGCTATTCTTGAAGAGGCTTACTTTTTACATCCTGAAAATAAAGATATACTTGAAAATTTAGGAAAGCTCTATGAAAAACAAAATGAACTACTTGTTGCAAAGGATATTTATAAAACACTTGCTGACCTTGGATATATTGAAGGAAAACTTGGGCTGGCAAGAATATACGAAAAACTAAATGATAAAGCCTCTGCAATGCAGATATATCAGGAAATTTACGAAGACCCTAATACTCCGGAAGATATACGCCAAAAAGTTGAAACAAAGATTATTTCTCTGCAGTAATTATTCCTGTATTTCTCCAGTTAGATAAAGGTCTATTACATTACATAATGCATGCTCTAGTGTAAGATGAACCTCCTGAATTCTTGCCGTTCTGTTATGGGGAACGATAAAAGCTGTATCAACAATATCTTTTAGCTTTCCTCCATCTTTACCTAAAAAGCCCACTGTAAATATTCCTAACTTTTTTGCAACTTCAACTGCATTAATCACATTTTCAGAATTTCCACTGGTGGATATCCCTATCAGAATATCCCCTTTCTGCCCTAAAGCCTCAACCTGTCTGGAAAATATATATTCAAAACCATAATCATTTCCAATGGCTGTTAAAGCTGATGTATCTGTTGTTAGGGCTATGGCAGGATATCCTTTCCTTTCCTTTTCAAATCTTCCTACTATCTCAGCTGCAAAATGCTGTGCATCTGCGGCAGAACCACCATTTCCACATATTAGAACCTTGTATCCTGCTTTGAGCCTTTTTGCCATTAATATCCCTAATGCAGCTATTTGCTCTGAATATTTATAAACAAACTCCTTTTTTAATGAGGCACTTTCCTCAAATATATTTATAATAAGGTCTTCCATTTTTCTCTCCTTGATTTTTTATTAGAAGATATTATAATATATACTCTCTCACGCGGAGGGTTGGCCGAGCGGACGAAGGCGGGTGATTTGAAATCACTTGAGGGTTAACAGCCCTCCGGGGGTTCGAATCCCTCACCCTCCGCCATTAAACTACTATAATTTCCGAAAAAAATGGGACACCCCCACCTTCGCAAACTCTTGATACTCAATAATCAAAAAGGTGTCCCAGACACATGATTTTTTGGTTTTCACTTTGTCCGAAAAAAATGGGACAGTTTGAAAAATTTCTGATTTATTTTGAGATTATTCTTTGAAGTTTTAAGCCCAGCTTTCTGAAGCAATTTCTACAAATGTGAAGGTGGTTTTTGAGTTTTCCGTCAACATAACCACTGTAGTGGAAAATATCTCTGCCTTTATAGGTCTTTTTGCAAAAATCACATTTGATAATAATATCTGGCTTATTGTTCATTTTTTAAACTCTCTTTCAAACTCTCACACCAATTTTTATACTTCAACCAATTTTCAGATATTATCTTTGCGTTTTCTGTGTCTGCACAATAATAGTATTTATTTTCAAACTTTACTCTGAATATCTGATAAGGCGTAAACTCTGGTTTTTCAGGAATAACAGGCTTCTGGCACTCTATATAAACAGGCTTTTCTATGTATTTGTAAACTATTTTGGGTTGCTGTTTAACCCCACAGCTACTTACCAATGCTGTTAAGCACATTAAAAATAATATCTTTCTCATTTAAAGCCTCTCTGGTTTCTATTTTTATTTTGCAATTTTTCTTTACGATTGTTTTTGGTTGTATATCTTTAGGTTCGCTTTGCTTTAATTTTTGCAGGTCTGATATGAGCTTGTCTTTGCTCTTTAATAATTTTCTACAGAGTTTTTGATTGTTTTTTAAGTTCTGCTGCAGTTGTTTAATTACTTTATCTTTTGAATTTATGTTTTCTAAGAATGTTTTATTGTTTGATTTACAAAGTTTTAACTCCTGATCTATCTGCTGGGACTGCAATCTTATTTGTGAAATATTTCTTTTTAGCTGTTCTATTTTTAACTTTTGATATAAAAATACACCTGCTATTAGAGCAATTAGAATCCCATATAAAATAAACCTTTTATTCACCAGTTTTAATAGAATTGACAGCATTTTTAGCCACCTTCTTTATGCTCGGAATTGTTTTGTTTATTCCATATAAGGCTGCTATTAGTATCATCTGATTTAAAGGCAAGTCTGGTATTTTAAGGGTTTTGATTGTTATATAAGCTGCAGATAGTATGTAGTATAAAAGAAGGAGAAATCCTGATA